>CAMTVX010000047.1:0-43221 GCA_947085295.1 uncultured Alphaproteobacteria bacterium
CGGTATTTCGAATTCCAGCCGCCCTTGTGAAGGGCGTCAAAACGTGCGCCGTCCATGCTAAGCTCTTCCGGCGCTTTACCGGCCGCAGCAACCAAGGCCATCGGAATCGGATTGGGCATGCCGTCGATCACGTAAATATCGCCGATGCCTTCCATAAAAGTAATATGTGGCGCAGTCGCTTTATACTTCTGCTCGATATTATCGATATAGCAATTGGGCGTTTCGGTGATATGGGAATCAGCCGAAATGGGTTTCTTGATCATTCCTGGTTCTCCTCCTGTGTGGCATTCAATCTCTTATAACATATTTTTCTGAAAAGAGTCCTACTTGCAACTGATATTTTATCGCAAGCAGGGCCTTTCTTCACTTCAGGCGCTATAGGTCACCTTGCCCTGAGACAGGACAATATTCCCTTTTTGGGTTTCGGCCTGGATAATGGCCTCGCCCGGCGCGGTTTTCCACATTTTGGTGATGATGGTGTCGCCAAACTCCACCCGGTCGGCGAAACGCCCGGTCATGGAGGTGAATTTCGACGGGTCATCGCCGCACAGGGCCTTCAGCGCCGCGCGGCCCACAAAGCCATAGGTGCACAGGCCATGCATGAAGGGGGCGTCAAAGCCCCCCATTTTGGCGAATTCCGGGTCGATATGAATGGGATTCCAGTCGCCGGACAGGCGGTAAATCGCGCCCTGTTCCAGTAGCGGCGTTTCCGAAACAATCGCGTCCGGCGCGCGATCCGGGGGCGCGTTCCTGCCCTCGGTCGATGGCCCACGTTCGCCGCCAAATCCGCCCGCGCCACGTACGAACAGGCTGGCATAGGTGGTCAGCAGCACGCCGTCCTTGTCATCCAGCGTGCTTTCGATGCCAATGACCGCCGCCTTGCCCTTGTCCCAGACCTCGACGATTTTGCCATACACCTTGGCCTTGGCGCGCGGCGGTATCGGGCGCTTCAGGGTGAATGACTGTTCACCATGCAGCAGCATTTCCAGCCGCAGATCGACATTCTCAATAGCGCCCGCCATGCCGCGCCCGCCAGGAATCACAGCGAAGGTCGGCAGCACTTTCGGCCCCTTGCCTTCATAAACAAAGGCAAGCTGATCTGCGGGTTTCGCCCCCACGCCCAGCGCATACAATATCGTGTCCTTGTGATCCCAGCTTACCTCAACCGCTTCGAACACATGACCCAGCAATTTTCCATTCAGAGGTATTTTCGCCATTTTCACAGTCTCCTCTTCATTGTTTTCCCGGATTAATAATCCGCAGGCGCATTGGCGGGTTTTTCGCCATGCGGCGGCCAGGACATGACGCCTTCTTCCAGCGGCACCTGCAAGGAAAGCAGGATTTGTGAAATCATCCGCCAATTGCCGATGGAGGCGACAATTTCCAGCTGCGCGGCTTCGTTCGGCACATGCTTGACGCATTCCTTCCAGGCCGCATCGGAAATGGCGCCATGCTGCAGAATATCATCGGTGGCCTGCAATACGGCCTTGTCGGCATCGGTGAGAATTTTTGAATTCTTCCAGTCCTTCACCGCCAGAATCACATCTTCGGGAATTTTCATGCCCACGGCCACGCGCCAATGCTGGGTCCATTCATAGTTCGAACCCGTAGCCCAGCCCAGCCGCATAATGATCAGTTCGCGCAACCGGCCGTCAAGCTGATTGCCCTTGAACAGCAGCATGTTCAGCGTATTGCCGATCTCGCGCGCCAGCGGCGGATTTTTCAGCAGAATGCGGAAAATGCTGAGCGGCGCCATCGTTTCAGGAATGCCTTCGGCAATCGCGGCCTTTTTGGCGTCATCAATGGACAACATGGCGATGCGGGGCTTATGCCCGGATGATGATTTCATGGAAGTCTCCCTTGCTGCTTTGTGTTTGTTATGCGCGTAATCTATTATAAGCTTCTGCCAAACTGCTAACAAAAAAGGATCAGGGAATGCCTCCGAAGAAATCTCTTGCCATGGTGCTGACGGGCGCGAAAAAAATTGAGCGCATGGACCTGCCGGTTCCCGCAGTCACCGCCGACACAGCCATCATGCGGGTCGAAGCCTGCGGCATCTGCGGCAGCGACTACGAACAATTTGAAGGCTTTCTGAATATGCCGATGAACGTGATCCCGGGTCACGAGCCGATCGGGTTCATCGAGGCCATTGGTGATAATGCCGCCAAACGCTGGGGCGTGAATGTCGGCGACCGGGTGGCGGTCGAGACCATGATCTCGTGCCGCTTCTGCCCGCCGTGTCTTGGCGGTCAATATCATCTGTGTGACAATCGCCGCATCTATTCCTACATCCCCATCGATGATGGTGGCGGGTTGTGGGGCGGCTATGCGGAATATATGTATCTCGATCCCAACACCATTCTGCACAAGTTGGACAAGAGCCTGCCGACGGAACTGGCGGTGATGTTCAACCCGCTGGGCGCGGGTTTCCGCTGGGCCGTGGAAATTCCCAAAACCAAACCGGGTGACACGGTGGTGATCATGGGGCCGGGCCAGCGTGGCCTGTCCAGCGTCGCGGCTGTAAAAGCGGCGGGTGCGGCAAAAGTGATCGTCACCGGGCTGGAGGCCGATGCTAAGAAGATGGAAATCGCCAAACTGTTCGGCGCGGATCACGTCATTGATGTGCAGAATGAAAACGCCAGGGAAAAGGTAAAGCAATATACCAATGGCAAGGGCGCGGATGTGGTGGTGGACGTGTCGGCCTATGCGACCGAACCCGTGACCGACGCGCTCAATTTTGTGCGCCCCGGCGGGACCATCGTGCTGGCCGGCGTCAAGGGCTACAAGCCGGTGCCGGGCTTTATTTCCGACATCATCGTGATGAAGGAAATCACCATCAAGGGCGCGATGGGCGTGACCTGGTCGGGCTATGCCAGCGCCATCGAACTGCTGGAAAAACGCACCGTGCCGTTCGAGAAAATGCACACCCATGATTTTGATCTGACCGACGCGGAACTGGCGATCAAAACCTTGGCGCGGCAGGTGCCGGGCGACGAATCGATCCACACCTGCCTTATCCCCAACATGAAATAGAAAAGTAGACAGTATGGATTTTGTACGTGACTGGGTGGAAAAGTCACCCTATGCGCTGGCGCTTGGCGTCAAGCTGACCAGCCTGAGTGAAGAAGGCGCGGCATTTTTGTTGCCGTTCAGTGAAGGTAACGCCAATCCCGGCGGTGCGCTGCATGGCGGCGTCTATGCCTCGCTGTCCTCGATTGGCGGGCACACCATGGCGCGCGCCGCATTGGGCGCGGCCAGCGGCCCCTGGCACACCATCGGCTTCCAGATCAACTATCTGGCCGCCGCGATCAATGAAGATGTGCTGGGCGAAGCCAGATTGCTGCGCCGGGGCAAAGAGCTGTGCTTTGTCGAAGTTACGACGCACACCAAAGACGGCAAGCCCACCGGCCACGCGACGCTGGCCATGCGCGGACGCATGGGATTGCCGCCCGCCGAGATGGTGAAATGCCCGGTAGACGAAGGCGGCGCGGAAGTCAGCCCCATGGGCAAGATGATGGGCGGCGTCAGCTTTATCGCCGGGCGCGGCCTGAAGACCGAATATATGGCCAACAGCCGCGCGCGGATGACCATGCCGGAAATTGACGCCAACCGCGATCTGAACGGCGGCCATCACGAAGGCGCGGTGCTGGCGCTGCTCGACACTTGCGGCGCCATGGCCGCCTGGGCCGAAACCGGTCCCGGCCCCTACAAGGCCTCCACCGTGGCAATCCAGGCGCAACTGCACAAGCCACAGCCCATAGGCGAATTGGTTGCTTACGCCCGCGTGGTCAACCGCGACACCGAAATATTCTGGAGCCATGTGGACGTGGCCGAGAAAACCAGCGGCGATCTGGTCGCGCAGGGCACGGTGTTATACCGGATCGTGCGGTAGAGCGTTTTCTGTTCAGATTGAATTGCATATTTCTACTTCGTCATCGCGAGCGAAGCGTGGCGATCCAGAGTCTCACACAAAGGCCTTCATTCGTGACTCTGGATTGCCGCGTCGCGTTGCTCCTCGCAATGACGGCGGAAGGGGTTGCGCTTCAATCTAAACAGGAAATGGTCTAGTAAAACGAATGACCGCGCCCGCGTTACAGCGGCGCGGTCAGGCTAAAGAAGAATCGCGCCGATTTGCCTTCGGTACCACGCGCGGGTACACTGGTGGTCAGGGGTTTGGCGGCCTCAATATAACCGATCAGTTTGTCGCTGATCGTGAAACGCGCGCCAGCGCCCAGCGACGCAGCGGATTCCTTCCACGGCCGGGCATTATTATCAATGTGCCAGACCGAGCCAATATCATAAAAACTGTATAGTTCGGTGGAGCGTAAAAAATCATGCTGGTACGGCGTGGTGTACTGGCCTTCAACGCGCGCGGACACGCCATGATCACCGGTCAATTGCGACGGATCATAGGCATGGCCAAACGGTACGCCGCCATAACCAAACTCTTCCGATGAAAACAATTGTGACAGCGCGTACTGGCCATTCACGGCAAACACCGCGCGGGTACGTTCCGTGATGGTTTGAATGCGCATGGCATTGCCGGAAAATTTGGTAAAATCCTCGCGTCCACTAAAACGGGTGCGGTTCGCATCACCGCTATTGGTGGCATGCAGAATATCCAGCCCCTGACTGACATCCAGGCCAAACAGATTGACGCCGCCAAAGCCATCGGTGAAATCCGCCGATGCGCCAGCGCGCACAACGCGCAACCGGTCTTCGGTCAATAGCGAGCTGCGCAGATCAGTGCGCGAATTTTTGGCGGTGAAGCTGCCCTGAAAGGAAATATTCTGGCGCCGCGAACGCAGCCACGGATGGCTAAGCGTCGCAGTTATAGAGCGGTTCTGCCCTTCAATATCAAATGGTTTGAGCGTAGCGCCGGGGTTTGAATAGCTGATATTCGCCGAAATTCCCGCTACCGTTCCCTCGGTTCCAACCGGTTGCGCATATCCAAAATCAAAAAAGCGCAGTTCATTGGTATTCTGGGTCACCACGCTTTGTGCGCTAATTCGCTCATACATGCCCAGCAGATTATTATACCCACCCTGCGCGCGAAACTGCACCGAACCGATAAATTCAGTGCCGCGATTATCCACACTGAGTGCGGCGTCCCACGGATCTTCGCTGACCTGTAGCACTAGATCGGTGGCGCCTGCTGTCTCGAACGAGGGAACCAGAACCGCCTTTGCGGTGACCCCCGGCAAATCATTCATCAGCAGAACATAGCGTTCCAGAACATCAGCCCGAAGTGGCGTGGATGCGGTAATTTTATTCAGATAGGCTTCCAGCATTTTGCTTTTGCCGGGCATCTTTCCCTCAATGGACGCCTTGCCGATCTGCCCTTCGAACACGACAATCTGCACGATGCCGCTTTCAACGCGCTGCGCCGGTGCGGTTGCCCGTGCCAGCACATATCCGGCATTGCGATAGCGCGCGGTAATCGCGTCGCTGATCTGGTAAATTACGCCAAGCGTAATCTCCTTGCCAAGATGCTCCTTGTACAGATTACTCAGTTCCGCCTCTGAAAAAATCGTATTGCCGCGCAGGGTGATGGCGGTAAGTGTAAAGCGGATTTTTTCGGCCTCTTCCGGGGGCAGTTTGCTTTCTTCGTCAGGTATCAGCGGCTCATTCACCGCGCGCGGTAATTTTGGTGCCTCAAAGCGTTCCTGAAGCCTGCCCGGATCAACCGTGCCAGGAATATTTGGCGGCGCCACCTGGGCCAGCGCCACGGTCGTCACAATCTGCGCGCCCAGCAAAATCCACAATGCATAGTTTGAAATCAGCTTACTCATGGACATTTGCTACTTTTTCTTGAAGCTGGAAAAGGCGGTGTCGATCTGTGGAAGCCATTCCTGACCCCAGCGCTTGAATTTGGTCATCACCGCTTTTTTGCGCGGCTCCTTTGCCACGGCCCCGGCTGTCCAGTCCTGAAAGCGCCAGACCTTGATATCCTTGGGGGCCTTGATAATCAGATCCGGGGTCCAGCCATATGAGGCCTGCAGTAACACATCCGGGCTGGCACGATGAAAACGCGATCCGATAGCGGCAAGCGGCAAAAACAGGCCGCGCGATTTGACAAATTCCAGGATTGCCTTTTGTCTGTCGGAGGCATCATCCGGCGCCAGTGTCTCGACGTGAACATGCCAGCAGTTTTGCGCGCCGCTGATCTGGTTCATGACAGTTTCGCCATAGAAATAATAGGGCAGGGAGCATTGCTCATAGGGTTTGAACCCGGCCCCGGTTTTAGAACGCGAGACCCGGAAATAGGCCGTTTGCTTGACGGCTTTGTTGCTAATCAGCACCAGCCCCATCTTGGACGTCAGGAATTTCGGATCTTCATCTTCAACAGCGTAATAGACGGACCATTCACCTTGCGGTAACGCAATGGTCATGCCGCCCAATTGTACGGCGCCGCTGGCAGTTTGTCCCACGTCCAGCGCAAAACCCGGCGCAACAGGCATCGTAACCAGCAAGACAAGCGCCAAAACAGCCCCGCGCCCGAAAGCCCTGTGCATACCCTGCAAATACCTGAAAAAATGCATCCTGTCCCCCGTCACGTATGCCCGTTTAGCGATCTGTATATCTGCTAGCAGCCACAACCCGCACTGCGTCTCTGTTCAACCTCTTCAATGATTTCCTGCAACTCTCCTTCGTCTACCGCGTCATTGCCACCTTCATCGCCGCCATACAGCAACAGCGTTACATCCATGTCCGCAACATCCGCTTCGACATCTGCATCCGGGGGTGCAGGTTCGGACGCAGGTTCGCCCGGTTCGGCTGTTGTCGATAACCCCTCGGTTACCTCGACCGGCTCACCGGTTTGACCCTGCACAAGAATCGCACCCTCCTCGACAACGGCGCTTGTGGTGCCATCTTCTTCAACGGTTACGGTCAGTACCGTGCCGCGCACACCGATGGTTGTCGTAGGAGTTTTTATCTGATAGGCGGCGCTGCCCATTTTCCCGGTTACAAAACGCGCCACGCCAAGCGTGGCGTTTACAACCATTTTTGAGTTTTTGGAAGCAGGGTCATAGACAAAGGCGTCGATGATCACCCTGGAATCCGGTCCCACCGTCAGTAACGTATCATCGGGAAATCTGATTTTGGACGCGCTGTCCGCCTTGGTGGAAATCACCTCATTGTAAAAAACATCGTCGGACATGGTCAGCCGCCGCACGTCGGGGCCGTAAATACCCTCGACCTGTCGTACGACTGCGGCCGCTGCACCCACGATCTGCTTCTCCGCCATCGCGGAAAAGGGCAGCATGGCAGTAACCGCGGCCCCAAGCCCTATTCGAAATAATACCAAAGCCATCCCTGTCACCTGAAACAAGAGTTCTAATCCGAACCTGCGGCTGTCTAAGCGTCGCTATCTAACGCCAGCCCCTGCCCCTAATATAGATCACCTATAATGTTTAGGCGCATGATAAAACGCCTGTGATACAGTTAATATTGTCTTTAGTGACGTTGCGCACAGTTATATACGGTCTTATATCAGTAATATGATCAGGAATCGAGCCTGTCCCGAAATCTGCTCTATATTAGGCGAAACGAATCAATCGGCTATGACCAATTAGCCACACCACAGGCGCCAAATATATGGAGCAACCATTGCCGACATACGCAAAGGTTAGACAAAGTGACCGGCAACCGGTGTTTTTTGTTCCCAGACCGATTTTGGTATTCATATCCCTGCTGATCGTCGTGCACCTGTTACGAACCTTTCTGTCGCCCGATTTTGACCGCTTTGTGATCGTCATGTTTGGTATATTGCCGGGAAGATACATGCCGGGCGTCATATCTTCCTATCCGTGGGGGCTATGGGCGGCGTTTCCATCCTTCATTACTTACGCATTTCTACACGCGGATTATACCCATCTGGCAATAAACAGCGCATGGCTGCTGGCATTTGGAACGGCGGTGATACGCAAAATCGGAACGACCCGCTTTATTGCGCTATATTTGATCTGCGCCATTTTCGCGGCGCTGGTGCATGTGGCTGTAAACGCGGCGTCACTGACACCGATGATCGGGGCATCGGGCGCTATTTCCGGCATGATGGGGGCGGCCTTCCGAATTTCGCTGCCGGATCTCATGGGCGGGCGCGTGGAAGATATCGGCCCCGAAGGGCGGCGTCCCGTGCGGTTATTACCCCTGTATGACCGGCAGTTTCTTCTGATGAGCGGTTCCTGGCTGGTGGTCAATATCATTTTCGGGCTAACCGGTATCCGGGTGGCCGAACATGTTCTGATGATTGCCTGGGACGCACACATCGCAGGCTTTGTTGCGGGGGCGTTGTTGATTGGGCTCCTTGTCAAAAATATAAATGTGTCCGGCATCACAGATGATTAATATTTTTTATACTTATGAATGCTAATACCTATATAGGTCAGTAATACCACGCTGAATGGGGATTTTTTGAAAATGAGTTATGTAGATAGAGCCGCTTATCCGGGCAATAACGAAGACAGCCTTGCGGGCAAGCCCCTGCATGTGCGGCTGTTATATGCGCTGGGCGTTGGCGTTCTGGGATATTTCACCTTTAACGCCCTGGTCCTGCTGACCATTGTGCAGTTCATCTATCTTGCGGTGAACAAGTCTAAAAACGACGAGATCGCTCATTTCAGCAGAAATCTGCTGAGCTATCTGGGCGAAGTGCTGGGCTTTATGCTGTTTCTCAAGGATACCCCGCCGTTTCCGTTCGCGCCGTTTCCCGGCAACGAAACCGATCGCCTCTAGGCGCGCCATTTCCTGACGTTCCGCAAGCCGGATATTACCGCCCGATTACGACCGCCCGGTTACGACCGGAATGACATTCTTGCGGCGTTCGGCTATGAACGGATGATGATTCCACTGACCACATATTCTGCAAGGGGGCCGGTCCATCCATGACTGCGATTATTGATATTAAAGGCCGTGAGATTCTTGATAGCCGGGGCAATCCGACGGTTGAGGTTGATGTCATTCTTGAATCCGGCGCGATGGGCCGCGCGGCGGTGCCGTCGGGTGCATCGACCGGCGCGCATGAGGCCGTGGAACTGCGCGATGGCGGCCCGCGCTACAAGGGCAAGGGCGTGCAAAAGGCCGTTGCCGCCGTCAATGAAGATCTGTTCGATCTGCTGTCTGGCATGGAATCCGAAGAACAGGTCGTGCTGGACCGCATGATGTGCGATCTGGACGGCACGCCCAACAAATCACGGCTGGGGGCCAACGCCATTCTGGGGGTTTCACTGGCCATTGCAAAAGCGACAGCGAACGAGCTGGAACTGCCGTTGTTTCGTTATGTAGGGGGGCCGTTGGCGCGTACCCTGCCGGTGCCGATGATGAACATTATCAATGGCGGTGCGCATGCCGATAATCCCATCGACATTCAGGAATTCATGATCATGCCGGTGTCTGCAACCAGTATCGCCGATGCGGTGCGCATGGGCGCGGAAGTGTTTCATACGCTGAAAGCCGGGCTCAAAGATGCGGGCCACAACACCAATGTCGGCGATGAAGGCGGCTTTGCGCCTGCGCTTGGTTCGGCCACCGATGCGCTGGATTTCATTATGAAGGCAATCGAGAAAGCCGGATACAGGCCCGGCGAGGATATTTATCTGGCGCTCGACGCCGCCTCGACGGAATTTTACAAGGACGGCAAATATATTCTGGCGGGCGAAGGCAAGACGCTCGATGCCGCAGGCATGGTGGCCTATTACGCCGATCTGGTAAAACGCTACCCGATTATTTCCATCGAAGACGGCATGGCCGAGGATGACTGGGACGGATGGAAAGCATTGACGACCGCACTGGGCGCCAAAGTACAACTGGTCGGCGACGATCTGTTCGTCACCAATTCCACCCGCCTGCGCGACGGCATTAAACGCGGAACCGCCAACTCGATCCTCGTCAAGGTCAACCAGATCGGCAGCCTGACCGAAACCCTGGAGGCCGTCGAACTGGCGCACAAATCCGGCTACACCGCCGTGATGTCGCACCGTTCCGGCGAAACCGAAGACGCCACCATTGCCGATCTGGCGGTCGCCACCAATTGCGGCCAGATCAAAACCGGGTCGCTCGCGCGTTCCGACCGGGTGGCGAAATATAATCAGTTGATCCGCATCGAGGAAATACTCGGCACGGCCGCCAAATATGCCGGACGTTCGATCCTGAAGGGGTAAATGAGTTTTTTGTTCTACTGAATGACAGCTTCCGCTTCGTCATTGCGAGGAGCGGAGCGACGCGGCAATCCAGAGTCCCAAACGAAGGCCTTCGCGTGAGATTCTGGATTGCCACGCTTCGCTCGCAATGACGGTAGTTGTGTTGCAATTCAACGCGAATACTTAATGCTCTGGAGCAGCAGGACATCCGTCTAAACAGATGAAAATGGAAAAGCAAAACGTCCTCCGCAGCCATACCGCCATTGCCCAGCGGGACAGCGCCCTGCATCGGGTGGGCGCAATGGTGCTGCGCTATGTGTATCTGATCAAGGGGTCATGGCCGCGCGTGCTGGACCTGTGGTACTGGCCGACGCTGCAAATGGTGATGTGGGGTTTCATCACCGCGTTCCTGCATGAGAATAGCAATTTTTTCGCGCAGGCGTTCGGCGTGCTGCTCGGTGCGGTGATGCTGTGGGACGTGATGTTCCGTGGACAGATGGGTTTTGCGCTGTCGTTTTTTGAAGAAATCTGGTCGCGCAATCTGGGCCATCTGCTGGTCAGCCCGTTGCGCCCGCGCGAATTCATCTATGCGCTGCTAACCATGAGCGTGCTGCGCACGGTGTTCGGAATTTTCCCGGCAACCCTGCTGGCGATCTGGTTTTTCGGATTTAATGTGTACTCTCTGGGCCTGATGCTGGTAGCGTTTTTCGTGTGCCTGATCATGGCCGGATGGTCGATGGGCCTGCTGGTGTCCGGCCTGGTGCTGCGCTATGGCATGGGCGCGGAAAGCCTTGCCTGGGCGCTGATTTTCGGCCTTGCGCCGTTGTGCGCGGTGTATTACCCGGTAGCGATTTTGCCGCAATGGGTGCAGTGGATTTCCTGGAGCCTGCCACCCTCCTATGTCTTCGAAGGCATGCGCGCCATCATGATCGATCACAAAATCCGCCTGGATCTGCTGTTCATGGCGCTGGCGCTGAACGCCGCCTATCTGGCCGCCGCATCCTGGTGGTTCCTGTCGTGCCTAAAATCCGCGCGGCGCACCGGAAAATTGTTGCAGGTGGGGGAGTAGGGCCGGGCGCTTCAGCATCAAATGGCAATTCTGGTTTCGATACAATCATAATCGGCGCGCAGACTACCCTTGGCAATCTCAAGAAGTCCCGCCTGGTTCAGCGCCTGTACGTCCGCGTGAACATTACTGTAGTCGCGGCCTAACGCCTTGGCCAACGCGCGGACGCTGCTAACCGGATGCCGGTGCACATAGCGCAAAAGCGCCATCCGCTTGACTGTCAGAACACGCGCCAGTGCATCCCAGCTTTCAAACGCCAGATGATGTTCGCTAAACACCTCACCGTTTTGTGCGCGCTTCCAGGCGTCGACAAACCGGTGGGTTGCCGCCTGTTCTATCGCACCGCCAACGGAGATTTTTACTTCGCTCATTAGCTGCCTCTCAATGCATGCACATCAGACCAGAAATCGGCCATCAAGTGCTCAACAGTGGTAAAGCCATAGGGCGCTTCTGTGCCCTGGAAATGGCGGTGATCGCCTTTGCCGCGTTCATTGTCATAACCAATTTCACGGATTCCCGAACGACCATAAAAAAGTGAGTATTTAAGAGTGTGGAGAGATGGCGAAACCGGCGATGCAACCCGCCAGAGCACCATTTCCACAATCGCGCCATCCTCATAGTCTATGCGCTGGCGAAATAGCAGATCGGCTTTCATTTGGGGACACTATGGCATATAGGATCATATGGTGTCAATAGCCATATGTGGTGCATTGCGGGGTCAACTAATTATAGCCCTACGCAAGCACCGCGTTACCTCACGCCGCCTCAAATCGGCGCACCTTGATGGTCGCGGCCTTTTTCTGCACCTGCGCCAGATCATATTGCATCTGCTGCGTCAGCCAGCTTTCGGCGCTGCCGCCGAACGCCTTCGCCAGACGCACCGCCATCTCCGGAGAAATGCCGGAATGACCGTTAAGCAGTTCAGACAACGCCTTGCGGCTGACGCCAAGCCCTTCTGCGGCCCTGGTTACACTCAAATCCATCGGCGCCAGGCACAACTCCCGGATCACTTCGCCGGGATGCGGGGGATTTTTCATGGCCATCGCACGGTCCTCTAAAGCATGATGATTTTAGATTCAGTCATTTTCTTCATCGTCATCGCGAGCCGCAAAGCGGCGTGGCGATCCAGGAGCCACATACTCAGGCCTTTGCGTGAGACTCTGGATTGCCACGCTTCGCTCGCAATGACGTGATGCAATATATATTCATAACACTCTAGCTGTAACCAATAACGTTATAGGTATCAATATAAATTGTGCCTAACCGCCCTACTTCTTCGTCCGCACCCGTTTGGCCTTGCGTATTTTCTTGCCGGGGCGTGGACCGCCGCCTGTTGCGGGGCCGGGCAGTTTGCGGGGGGCGCCGGGGCGGGGTGATGGTTTTTTATCGCGCGAAGCATCACTGCCGGGGCGCCGGATGCGCGCGGGTCGGGCTTCATAATCGGCCAGCTCGAACCGCAACCCGCCGCTGACGGGTACCGCCTCCATCAGGCGTACGCGCACGGCGTCGCCCAGCCGGAATGTCAGGCCGGTGCGGTCGCCGACCAGCGCGTGTTGCGCCTCGACATGGCTGAAATATTCCGTACCCAGATTACGTATGGGAATCAGCCCGTCCGCGCCGCTGTCGCGCAGGCGCACGAACAGGCCAAAGCGGGTGACGCCGGAAATTGTTCCATCAAATTCCGCGCCAACACGGTCCGCCAGATAGGCCGCCAGATAGCGATCCGAACTGTCGCGTTCGGCCGCCATCGAACGGCGCTCATGCGCGGAAATTTCCTCGCCAATGGACAGAAATTCGGGATAGCCCTGTCCATCGGGAAGCCCGCCATCGCCCAGATTGCAGGCGCGGATCAGCGAACGGTGCACCAGCACATCTGCATAACGCCGAATGGGTGAGGTGAAATGCGCATAGCGCGGCAGCGAAAGCCCGAAATGCCCGATATTTTCCGGGCTGTACGCGGCCTGGCTTTGCGCGCGCAGGATCACTTCATTGACCACGGCGGCATGTTCGGTGCCGCGCGCCTTTTCCAGTATCCGGTTGAACAGTTCGGGTTTCAGCACCTGGCCGCGCGCCAGCGTGTATTCCAGCGTTTTCAAAAACTCCCGCAGGCTTTCCAGTTTCGCAAGTGCGGGTTCGGCATGGATGCGGTACATGCAGGGTGCGGTTTTTTTCTCCAGCGTTTCGGCGGCGCACACATTGGCGGCGATCATAAATTCTTCGATCAGCCGGTGCGCATCAAGGCGTTCGGCAATGCGGATCGAATGCACCTGGCCCGCTTCGTTCAGTTCAATCCGGCGTTCCGGCAATTCCAGCGCCAATGGGTGGCGTGCATCGCGCGCCTTCGCCACCGCCGCATAAGCGCCATAAAGCGGACGGATAACATCCTCCAGCAGCGGCCCCGCAATGTCATCGGCTGCGCCATCCATTGCCGCCTGCACCTGGGCATAGGTGAGTGAGGCGCGCGAGTTCATCAGTCCACGGATAAATTCATGTCCCAGTTTTTTGCCATGCGCATCAAAGCGCATGCGCACCGCCAATACGGCGCGGTCTTCATCATGCACCAGCGAACACAGGCCCGCCGACAGTGCTTCGGGCAGCATCGGCACGACACGATCCGGAAAATAACTGGAATTGCCGCGCTTTAACGCATCACGGTCGAGCGCGGAACCGGGGCGCACATACTGCGCCACATCGGCAATGGCGACGATCACCACCCAGCCGCCGGAATTTTTGGGGTCCGTATCCGCCTCCGCCCAGACCGCATCGTCATGGTCACGCGCATCGGGGGGATCAATGGTGACCAGCGGCAGGTTGCGTAAGTCCGTGCCCTTACCCAGCTTTGGCGATGTCGCGGCCTCCGCTTCTTTCACCGCCGCAGGAGAAAACTCGACCGGAATACCATGTTCATAAATCGCGATCAGGCTGACCGAGCGCGCGTCATTGACCAGGCCCAGGCGCTGCACCACTTTGCCGAGCGGCGGGCCATAGCGCCTGCCCGCTTCCATCTCCACCTGCACCAGTTCGCCGGTTTGGGCGCCCATGATGTGATCGCGGCTGATCAGAATTTCATCGCGGCCTTTTTCAACGGGGCGCACGCGGCACTCTTTGCCATCCAGTTGCAAAACGCCCAGCACGCGACGTGCGCCACTATCTGCCCCAACCGAACCCAGTGTGCGCATGACGCGGGCTTCATAGCCTTCATCGGCAGGCGTCAGGCGCGCCAGAACCTTGTCGCCAACGCCTGCGGGTTTAGCCCCTTCGCCTTCGCCCGGAACAATTAAAATGCGCGGGGCGGGTGTCGCGCCACGCCATTCAAATGGTTGCGCCAATAATTCGCCATCAATATCGCGCCCGGTAACTTCCAGCACCAACACTTTGGGCAAGGTCCGCGCGCCGCCAATGGCGCGCGCCGCATTTTCAGTCAGCCCTTCGTCGCGCATTTCATGCAGCAGGCGTTTCAGTTCCACACGTCCGCTAGCGGTCACATTAAACGCGCGGGCAATTTCGCGCGTCCCCACGCGGCCCGGATTTTCATTGATATATTCGGTGATCTCGGCCTTGCTGGGCAGGCCGCCCGGTTCTTGTGGCCGATTGGCGCGCTTTACAATCGCCCCGGCGCTGCGGCCAGCGCCGGGTAGCTTTTTTTTCATGTAACGGGTTCCGCCAGCGTTGGCTTTTTGGGGGACGTTTTTTTCGCCGTCGGCTTTTTCGCGGCGGTTTTTTTGGCGGCTGGCTTTTTTGCAACCGCTTTTTTCGCAGCCGGTTTTTCAACCGCCGCCTTTTTCGCGCCGGCTTTGGTTTTCTTTACCGAGGGGCCGCGCGCCGCCTTGGCGTTGACCAGCTCGATGGCTTCTTCCAGCGAGATGGTTTGCGGATCATAGCTTTTGGGCAGGGTGGCGAAGACCTTGTTCCATTTTACATAAGGGCCAAAACGGCCATTCATCACCGAAAGCGGCACCTCGTCCAGCGGATGCACACCCAGTTCGCGCAAGGCCGCATTGCCACGCCGTGGCGGTTTGTTTTTGGCGTCGGCAATCACCGACACCGCATGGTTCAGGCCGATGGTGAACACTTCATCTGTTGTCGCCAGATTGGCGTATTTGCCGTCATGGCGCAGATAAGGGCCATAGGGGCCGATGGCCGCTTCGATCAGCTTGCCGGATTCGGGGTGCGTTCCCACGGGGCGCGGCAGCGATAAAAGTTGCAGCGCGCGTTCCAGATCGATGCTCTCCGGCGGCATGTCTTTTGGTACCGGACCGCGCTTTGGCTTGTCGGTTTTTTCAACGGCCTCGCCCAGTTGCAGGAACAGCCCGAAGCGTCCCTTGCGCATCGTCACCGGCAGGCCTGTTACGGGATCGGTTCCCAAAAGTTTTGGACCGGCATCCGCAGGTGATCCTTCGCCATTCACCGTCATCTGCCGGGTGAAGGCGCATTCGGGATAGTTGGAACAGCCCACAAACGCGCCGAATTTGCCAACTTTCAGGCTTAACTGCCCCACCGCGCAGGCCGGACACTGGCGCGCCGCACCGCCATCTTCGCGGGTCGGGAATACATGCGGGCCCAGCACTTCGTTCAGCGAATCCAGCACCTGTGTGACGCGCAGATCGGACATGCCTTCGATGGAGACATTGAAATCTTTCCAGAAATCACGCAGCACCTGTTTCCAGTTGATCTTGCCCGCCGACACATCGTCCAACTGTTCTTCCAGATCAGCGGTGAAATCATATTCGACATATTTTTTGAAAAAACTTTCCAGAAACGCTGTCACCAGACGGCCCTTGTCAGATGGAATAAAGCGGTTCTTGTCCATCGTCACATATTCGCGATCGCGCAATACCGACAGGACGCTGGCATAGGTCGATGGGCGGCCAATGCCCAGCTCTTCCATTTTCTTGACCAGGCTGGCTTCGGAATAACGCGGCGGTGGTTCGGTGAAATGCTGTTCGGGGCGTACGGTTTTCAGCGACAGCGGATCCTTTGCCGCCACCTTGGGCAGGCGGCCGCCATCTTCATCCTCGGCCTCATCATCGGCGCCTTCCTGATACAGGCGCAGAAAGCCGTCAAATTGCAGCACCGAACCCGTGGCGCGAAAGCCCACCAGCCCATCGCCGGATTCAATTTCGACCGTAGTGCGTTCCAGTTGCGCGCTTTCCATCTGGCTGGCGACGGCGCGTTTCCAGATCAGCTCATACAGACGGTGCTGGTCCTTATCCAGCACCTTGCCCAGTGATGCGGGCAGACGCGACATATCGGTGGGGCGAATGGCCTCATGGCCTTCTTGCGCGTTTTTGGCTTTGCTGGTGTAAATACGCGGCGCTTCGGGCACATATTCCTTGCCATATTCCTGTGCGATCATTTTGCGCGCACCGGCAATGGCCTCGCCCGCCATGGTGACGCCATCAGTACGCATATAAGTAATGATACCGGTGGTTTCGCCGTCAATGTCAAAACCTTCATACAGGCGCTGGGCGATCTGCATGGTGCGCGCACTGCTGAAACCCAGTTTGCGCGCGGCTTCCTGTTGCAGGGTTGAGGTAATAAACGGCGGTGGCGGATTGCGCTTTGCCGGTTTGCTCTCGACACTCTTTATACTGTAATCGCGGGTCAGGATGCGGGCGCGCGCCGCCTCGGCGGCGGTGGCGGTGGCGATGGTGAATTTCTCGACTTTTTCGCCATCCAGTTTGGTCAGGCGCGCGGTCAGGGACTGGCTGCTTTTAAGACCAAAATCCCCTTCAACCGTCCAGTATTCGCGGGCGATGAAACTTTCAATTTCCAGTTCGCGCACACAGATCAGGCGCAGCGCCACCGATTGCACCCGGCCCGCAGAACGCGCCCCCGGCAATTTGCGCCACAGCACCGGCGACAGGCTGAAGCCCACCAGATAATCCAGCGCACGGCGCGCCAGATAGGCGTCCACCAGCGCCGCGTCTATCTCGCGCGGATGTTTCATCGCTTCCAGAATGGCGGATTTGGTTATTTCGTTAAACACCACGCGGTGCACGGGTTTGGTGCCCAGCACCTTCTTTTCCTTCAAAACCTGCAACACATGCCAGGAAATCGCCTCACCCTCGCGGTCCGGGTCGGTGGCCAGGATCAGGCTATCGGCACCCCTGGCAGCCTGGATAATTTCATTCAACTGCTTTTTGGAACGATCGCCCACTTCCCAGATCATGGCGAAATCATCATCCGGCAGCACCGAGCCGTTCTTGGCAGGCAGATCGCGCACATGTCCGAAACTCGCCAGGACCTGATAGTCGCTGCCAAGATATTTATTGATGGTTTTCGCCTTGGAAGGCGATTCTACAATAACCAGTTTCATGCGGACCTGTTCACATTTGGGGCGGGATGCGCCACGAGATGTGTCAAAGGGGATTGCAAATAGGTCAATAAACCGTAAAGAGTCAAATTCATGAATTTCACCGTCCGGTAAACTGCACCCGAAGCTGGAATTATTGGTTAACCGGCGACCTGTTAAAAACATCAATAAGGACAAGTACTTATGTCTTCTAATACCCCCCGCCCGCTGGTCGCCGGAAACTGGAAAATGAATGGCCTCACCGCCGCGCTCATAGAAGCCGAAAAATTGGCCGCTGGGGTCGCTCCAGGACAGACAGGGGGGTGTGAGACCATGTTGTGCCCACCTGCCACCCTGCTGGCTCTCATGCGCGCCAGGCTGGGTTCCAGCCCGGTATTACTGGGGGGCCAGGATTGCCACGCCAATGCCTCTGGCGCCCATACCGGCGACATCAGCGCCGAGATGATCAGGGACGCGGGCGGCGTCGCCGTGATTGTCGGCCATTCAGAACGCCGCGCCGATCACGGTGAAAGCAATGCGACCGTTCAGGCCAAGGCGCTGGCCGCGCACCGCGCCGGCCTGATCGCCATCGTCTGTGTCGGCGAAACCGAGGCAGAGCGTAACGCTGGCAAGGCGCTGGACGTGGTGGGCAGGCAACTGGCCGGATCCCTGCCCGAAGGGGCGACCGCCGCCAACCTGGTGGTCGCCTATGAACCGGTATGGGCCATCGGCACCGGGCGCACCCCCACCGCCGCAGATGTGGCCGAAGTACACGCCTTCATCCGGGCGCAATTACAGGCGCGCTTCAAGGACGGCGCGGGGTTCCGTATTCTCTATGGCGGTTCCGTAAAACCCTCGAATGCGGTCGAACTGATGGGCGTTGCCAACGTCAATGGCGCGCTGGTCGGCGGCGCCAGCCTGAAAGCCGACGATTTTCTAGGAATAATTGCCGCATATTGACAATCTGCACAAATTTTGGTACAGAATGGCCATAGACGCGAAGAAACTTGATGTTCGCTTCTTCGCTGGCGATGGCGGCAATGAACCTGTCCGCAAATGGCTGCTCACCCTGTCAAAGGATGAGCGGAAAATCATCGGTGATGATGTGCTGAAAGTTCAATATTGCTGGCCCATCGGCAAGCCGCACGTGGATAGCCTGGGAGATGGTTTGTGGGAGGTGCGCTCGAATTTGGGTGATCGAATTGCGCGGATAATTTTTTACATTGGAGGCCATGAGATGATTCTGCTGCATGGGTTTATCAAAAAAACCCAGAAAACTCCCAGGCAGGAATTGGTCCTCGCACTTAAACGTAAGAAGCAGTTACTCTGACGCGGACAAGACAATGAAACGCAAGCACGTAGGATCAAGTTTTGAGGATTTTCTCAGCCACGATGGTATTCTGGAAGAATGCCGCGCGGCGGCGATTAAATTCATGCTGGCGCAGGAACTGCAAAAGGCCATGCAGCAACAGCATATCTCCAAATCGGAAATGGCCAGACGCTTGCGTACAAGCCGCACGGGAATAGACCGTTTACTCGATCCTGAAAACACTTCGGTTACACTGAATACGCTGGCGCGCGTTGCCACGGTGCTTGGCAAGCGCATAGAGTTTGCACTGGTTTAAGGGCGTTTTACTGGCGCGCTTCAAGGATGTGGGGCGCAGTTCCGTATCCTTTACGGCGGTTCCGTAAAACCCTCGAATGCGGTCGAACTGATGGGCGTTGCCAACGTCAATGGCGCGCTGGTCGGCGGCGCCAGCCTGAAAGCCGACGATTTTCTGGGGATAATTGCGGCCTACCGGTAGGGGGGTGGCTGGCGTCACGATAAAAACCGTAAAAAACGGCGCAAAACGTCATGCACAGGGATATGACGCGGGCAAGGGGGATTATTGTTGCAATATCCTAAAACCAGTGGCTATCTTGCTCCCACATTGGCCAGATATGCTGCCCGTCAGGGAGGGAATGTCAGCCTAAACAACATCAACCACATAAAAAAGAGCTCAACAGATGTCACAACCGATCCGAATAGATGAAGCCACAGGGTTAAAGATCTTCAACACCCGTGCCGACAAGGCGAACGACAAGATCACCGGCAAGGGATATGCAACCATCGACGATGAAGCGTTGAAAACGCTTCCTGCGCCGCTGGCCGGGGCCGTGTTCAATGCCGAAGAACAGGCCAAATATCGCGAGTTCAAGGAAAAGCGGCGCGGTGCGGCCGATTATATGGCGATGGAAGGTGATTTCGCCAAATATCTGGCGGATGTCCATTCGCGCCCCCCTGTCGCGCGGGAGGCTTTGACCGATGAATGCGAAATTCTCGTCATCGGGGCGGGCTTCGCCGGTCTGATGCTATGGTACAAACTTCGTGAGGCCGGATTTAACGATGTCAGGTTCTGCGAAAAAGGCGGTGACGTTGGTGGCACCTGGTACTGGAACCGCTATCCCGGCATTGCCTGCGACGTAGAATCATACAGCTATCTGCCGCTGCTGGAGGAAATGGGATATATTCCGACCATGAAATTCGCCTCTGGCTTCGAGATCATGGAATATTGCCAGATCGTCGCGCAGAAGACCGGTTTTTATGATCATTGCCTGTTCCACACGACCGTTGAAAAGACCGAATGGAATGAGGCCGATGGCCGCTGGACCGTCGTCACGGATCGGGGCGACAATATGCGCGCGCGCTATGTCATCCTGGCGAACGGCATTCTGACCACGCCAAAGCTGGCCCGGATTGAAGGCATGGAAAGTTTCAAGGGTGAATCTTTCCACACTTCGCGCTGGGACTATAATATTAGCCTCGAAGGCAAGCGGGTTGGCATTATCGGAACCGGCGCCACCGCCGTACAGGTCATCCCGGAAATCGCCAAGGTCGTGAAAGAGCTGTTTGTGTTTCAGCGTACCCCCTCCTCGATCGACGTGCGCGATCAGCGCGCAACGACGCCGGAAGAAATCGAAACCTGGTCACATGAGCCCAATTGGGCGAAGGCCAGACGTCAACGCTTCGACATGATTTCAGAAGGGCGTACCGCCATCAAGGCGAATGACGATTTCCTGTCGGGTAAAGTTACCGAGTTCAAGGAACGCAAGGTGCATACAACGCAGCTATCCCAGGAAGAGCTGATCCAGAAGCAGCTTGACACCAATTTCCGCATCATGGAGCACATCCGCGCGCGGGTTGACGCCATTGTGAAGGATCCCAAAACCGCTGCGGCGCTCAAGCCTTATTATCCCTATGGCTGCAAACGGCCTACGTTCCACGATGAATTCCTGCCGACTTTCAACAAGCCGAACGTAACGCTTGTCGATACGGCCCCGCTCGGCGTCACCAAAATCAACGCCAATGGCGTGGTGCATGATGGCAAGGAATATCCCGTGGATGTTCTGATCTATGCGACCGGATTTCAATGGATGGCGACCGCGACATTTAACATGATCACTGGCCGCAATGGCCGGACCCTGCGCGAGAAATGGCAGTCAGAAGGCGTCAAGACCTTCCTTGGTCTACATAGCCACGGATTTCCAAACCTGTTCATCATGTCAGGGCCCCAGGGCGGCGGCGGCAGCTTCAATTTCACCAGCGCGATTGAGGTCCATGCCGACTATGTGATCTGGATGCTGAAAACCATGCGTGAGCGTGGCGTCAGTATCGTAGATGTGAAAAAGGATCCGGAAGTCGTCTATGCAGAACATTGCCGCGATGTGGACATAAAAACCATGCCGCTGCGGGATTGTATTTCCTACTATAATGGCGAAGGCGGCGCGGAACCCGGCAGCCTTGCCTATTATGGTGGCGGCCAGTGGCGCAAGATTCGCACCCAGGCCCAGGCCTCGCTGGAACCCTATATTTTCGATATTGCACCGAAATAGCACCAGCACATGACATGCGTGTAATCCCGGGAATGTTCCCGGGATTACCGATGGACGAATACCAACGGCCCTTTGAAATGGCCTGCATCAAGCCCCGGTGTGTCATCCTGAACCTCCCCGGTCTGTCATCCTGAACGAAGTGAAGGATCTTGGTTGCGGCGGGGATCCTTCACTTCGTTCAGGATGACAAAGTTTTGTTCTGGATGACAAAGTTTTGTTCTGGATGACAAAGTTTTGTTCTGGATGACAATGTCTTGTTCTGGATGACAATGTCTTGTTCTGGAGGACAACGCGCCTTAACCCGTTTCAGCAGGTATAGACATCATGCAAATCGGAGTCACAAGTGGGGCTGGCCTGTCCAACAATCTGGAAGGCGTCATCTCACGGGCCAAAGAAATGGAGAGCCAGGGCTTTCGCACGATGTGGATGGTTCAGGCCTATGGGCATGACGCCATTAATACCCTTTCCATCGCCGGGCGCGAGACCAGCACGATTGAACTGGGCACCTCGGTGGTGCCGATCCATCCACGCCATCCGGTGGCGCTTGCCCAGCAGGCGATGACGGCCGCGACGGCGTCCGGCGGTCGCTTTACGTTGGGGATTGGCCTCTCACACAAGGCGATGATCGAGGATAATCTTGGCCTGTCCTACGACAAGCCCGCCAGACATATGCGCGAATATCTAGCGGTGCTGGGGCCCCTGCTGAAGGGAGAGCGTGTCAACTTTGCGGGTGAACAGTATAAAGTGAATGTCGGTGTAAGCATTTCCACGCCCAAACCTGTGTCGGTTCTTCTGGCGGCACTGGGTCCGGCAATGCTCCAGATCGCGGGCGAACATGCCGATGGGACCATTACCTGGCTGACCGGCTTTGACACATTGGAAAAGCATGTCGTGCCGTCAATCCACAAGGCCGCACGCGATGCAGGCCGACCGGCCCCGCGCATTGTGGTCGGCCTTCCCATATTACTTACCAATGATCCTGATGGCGCGCGCAAGATACTTGCCAAAGAGCTTGGATTTTATAATGCGCTGCCATCCTATCGCGCGATGCTCGACCGCGAAGGCGCGAGCGGCCCTGTCGATGTGGCCATTGTCGGCGGCGAGAATGTACTGGATGACGCGATTGCGCGGCTCAGGGATATTGGCGTCACGGATTTTCGCGCTTCAATCACCAGTGTCGGCGGTGATTCAGAAAAACGCACCATCGACTATCTGGCCAGCAAGCTCTGACGCCGCCCCATAGCCGCATGTGCGCATTTATACTATCGGCCGTATGTAAAGCCCTTTACCAAACCCCCGGTATGTCATCCTGAACGAAGTGAAGGATCTCCGCCGCAGACTGGATCCTTCACTTCGTTCAGGATGACATCGTTTTGTTCTCGAAGACGTTTTGTTCTGCAAGACGATGCGTCCAAACATAGGGCCGTTGGTATTACCTGGCCTTTTGCTTGCATCGCGGTGGATATAATTTAAGCTGAGCCTGATAGATTACCCGGCAAGCCGGAAACCCCGGTCGCATAAGATGGAGGGAAGTGGCATGTATGATCTGATCATCAAGGGCGGAACCGTTGTGGACGGGACCGGTGGCGCGAAATTCACCGGCGACGTCGCAGTCAAGGACGGCATGATTGCCGAGGTGGGAAAACTTTCCGGCAGCGCACGCGAAACCATCAATGCGGATGGGCTGCTGGTGACACCGGGCTGGGTGGACATACATACACATTATGACGGCCAGGCCACATGGGACCCGCTGCTCACGCCATCCGGCTGGAATGGGGTGACAACCGCAGTGATGGGCAATTGCGGTGTCGGCTTCGCTCCGGTGGCACCTGGCAATCGCGACTGGATGATTGATCTGATGGAATCCGTTGAGGATATTCCTGCGGCGTCCATGAAGGCGGGCATGGACTGGCAATGGGAAAGTTTTCCGGAATATCTGGATGCGCTGGATCGTATGCCGCGTGCTGTCAATGTCGGCGCCTATGTGGGGCATTGCGCGTTGCGCACCTATGTGATGGGGCCGCGCGGCGCAGACAATGTTGACCCCACAGAAGCCGAAACAGCGCGCATGGCCACACTCATGCGGGCGGCGATGGAAGCTGGCGCACTGGGCTTTTCAACATCTCGCACGAGCATTCATCTGACACCGCAGGGTGTTCCCATTCCGGGAACATTCGCCAAGGAAGCCGAGCTTATGGCGATAGCCTGCGCCATTGGCGCATCCGGCAAGGGGATCATCGAAGTCATCCCGAGTGGCGTGGTAAAATCCGATGTGGTTTCGTTTTCATCCGAAATGGAATTGATGAAACGCCTGTCGATAAAATCCGGCAGACCACTGACATTCCTGACTACCGCCTCGTCACTCAAGGCGTTTACAATGGCAGAGGCGGCAAACCGCGAAGGCGCGCAGCTTATGCCGCAAATTTCGGGCCGTCCGGTTGGCATGCTTTTCAGCTTTGAAAGCGAGAACCCGTTTGCGCGCTTTCCGAGCTTTATCGAACTGAAAAAGCTGTCGCAGGCGGAGCGGTTTGCAATGCTGCGCAGGCCAGAGGTGAAAGCCCGCATTCTGGCCGATAAAGATCCGGCGATCACCGCCTGGTCACAACTTTTCGCCAATCCGTGGAAGCTGACCTATGCGCTTGGCAGTGAACCAAATTATGAACCCGATCCCGCCCAATGCGTTACCGCAATTGCCGCGCGCACCGGGCGCAGCCCGGCCGAGGTTGCCTATGACATCATGCTGGAGAACAACGGCGCGGCATTTTTGTTCTATGCGGCGGCAGGCTACAGTGACGGCAATCTTGATATGACGCGCGAGATGCTGATGCATCCGCTCTCACTGCTGGGCGGCAGCGATGGCGGCGCGCATTGCAGCCTTATCGTCGATGCAGGTGTGCCTACCTTCATGCTGACCCATTGGGCGCGGGACCGCAAACACGGACGCCTGCCGCTGGAATGGGTGGTGCAAAAGCAGACCCGTGAAACGGCGCGCAGTAACGGCATCATGGATCGCGGGGTTCTGGCGCAAGGGCAGCGGGCGGACATCAATCTGATCGATCTGGACCGTTTGAAAATTCTGGCGCCAGAAGTCGTGTGCGATCTGCCAGCAAATGGCAAGCGCCTGATGCAACGCGCCGATGGATATGTGGCTACACTGGTGTCCGGTCAGGCTATTCAACGCAATGGTGTTGACACCGGCGCACGCCCCGGCAGCGTGGTACGATCACACTAGAGCGCATCACGTTTAGGTTGAACCAGGACCAACACACGGGCTGTCACCCCGGCCTTGTGCCGGGGTCCAGGAGTCACACGGGAAAGCCTGTGTTTGAGGCCCTGGATCCCGGAACAAGTCCGGGATGACAGCCTGGGTGTTGGACGTGCTTCTATCAAAAAGAGACAGACTCTAGCGCAATTTGTGATCAAGTTGAAACCCACATGGCTTTCGTGCTTGTGGCCAATCCCCTCTCTAACCCTCCCCTTTACAAGGGGAGGGAACCCTTTGCGGCAAGCGCCTCCTCCCCCTGTAAGGGGGAGGTTGGGAGGGGGTCCGCTTCAATCAGATAACAAATTGCTCTAACAACGAGGTATGGGCGCAAAACCTGAAATCATCCCGCTGCCAGGCTGTGCGTGTTACACAAGTTTCGGCAGCACGTCCTTTGTGAACCGCAAAAACGTGTCATTGCTCATGGGCGCGAGCATCAGATAGTTCATGGGAATTTCGGCTTCCAGTTGTTTGAGGCGGTCCACCACTTCGGGCGCCGTGCCGACAATCGCCACATCATTGAGGTAACGCTCAACCGGGTCCACATCTGGTTTAACCAGGATATCTGCGGACGATGATCTGAGATGCGCGGTCTTGTCGGCGTTTGCATAGGCGCCAACAGTCCAGCCTGAACTGGCCCGCGCAACGGCTTCTGCTTCTGCCCGGGTTTCGCCCAGCGCGACATAGCGAACGATTGGCAGATCACGATTACCAACCACATGGCCGTTGGCTTCCATCACTTCTTGATACAGCGCGCGCTTGAATTTGCAGTCATCATTCGAAGCATGCGGCCCCAGCATGATGGTATAGCCGTCGGCCCCTGCCTTGCGAATGGAATCAGGTGAATCTGCGGCCAGATATACAGGGGGGTGCGGATCCTGATATGGCCGGGGCAGCACCAGCACATTATCATAGTCATAATATTTTCCGTGGTGCGAGAAGCGCTCACTTTTCCAGGCTTTCTCGACAATAACCGCCGTCTCGCGAAACCGGTCATAGACATCATCGGCCGTAACGCCGAACAGCTTGAACTCGACAGGATCAAAGCCCCGGCCCGATCCCCAGTTGAGGCGTCCCTTGGAGAATATGTCGAGCATACTCAGTTCCTCGGTCAGCCGAAGCGGATGGTAATAGGCGTTAAGCGTAACCGCAGTGCCAATGCGCAGGCGCTTTGTGCGCCCCGCAATATGCGTGCCCATCAGCGTTACCGAGGGGCACACGCTGTAATCCGTGAAATGATGTTCCGCCAGCCAGATGCAATCAAAGGCGCTGTCTTCCATGCGTTCCACGCGGTCCATGGCGCGGTCATACACCGTCGATACCGAGGTGCGGCCCGTCCAGGAAAAAAACTGTAGCAATCCAACCTTCATCTGGTTCCCCAAAAAAATATCAACGACCCTTTACGCCCAACGGTCTCATGTTTAGATGATTTGACATGCCGGGCGCAGCAAAGGATTGCGGCACATTACATAGGTGCGCTGGACTTATCTAACTTATATTCCCGGTTTTGGTATCAAAATCATGCGCATCGTGGCGTTCGGGAAGCTGGCTTTCCGGTGCGCCCCAGGTGCGGTTAACGATGCGTCCGCGTTTGACCGCCGCGCGCGCCGCAATGGCATCTGCCCAGCGCATGACATTGGTGTAGGTCTGCACCTCAAGAAATTCTCCCGACTCATACAGCGTACCTTTGACGAGCGCGCCATACCACGGCCAGATGGCCATATCCGCGATGGTGTAAAGATTACCACAACAATATTGATTGTGCGCCAGATGACGATCCAGCACATCAAGCTGGCGCTTCACCTCCATCGTAAAGCGATTGATGGCATATTCATATTTCTCCGGCGCATAGGCGTAGAAATGCCCAAAGCCACCACCAAGATAGGGCGCGCTGCCCATCTGCCAGAACAGCCAGGAATAGCATTCGGCGCGTTGTGCGGGGTCCGTTGGCAGGAACGCCCCAAACTTTTCCGCGAGGTACAGCAAAATGGCGCCCGATTCAAAAACCCGTATCGGCTTTGGACCGCTGCGATCCAGCAGCGCCGGGATCTTGGAATTTGGATTGACCGCCTCAAAGCCGCTGCCAAACTGATTGCCTTCGCCAATATTGATCAGCCATGCGTCATATTCCGCCCCGCTATGGCCCAGCGCCAGCAGTTCTTCCAGCAACACCGTGACCTTGACGCCATTGGGGGTGCCCAGCGAATAAAGCTGAAGCGGATGCTTGCCAACAGGCAGCTCCTTTTCATGGGTCGCACCCGCAATGGGGCGATTGATTTTTGCAAATCGGCCCCCGCTTTCGGCGTCCCATTTCCAGACTTTCGGCGGTGTGTAAGTTGGTGTGCTGGTCATTGCTGAATTCCCCTGGCTAACATCTAGCTGTCATGCGCAGCGTAGGATCAGGGGACCGCCACTGCAAGCGCCGTGTTTATCTGCGCTATCGCCTGACCAGCGCCCGGTTCTATGCGCAAAGTTTGCAGTGTCGGCTCGCACGCGATCACTCCCGAAGCAGGCTAAAGCCAGGCCCCCGAAGGGCTATATTTAATACACTGAAATAATTGAGAAAATCTGGAGCGGGCGATGAGATTCGAACTCACGACCCTAACCTTGGCAAGGTGCCCCACAGGCCTGCGCCATAATATCCTGGGCTTCGCTAAAGACGAAAATAATACTATAAAACATTAGGTTAGTGTGAACCTGTTCCGCCGTTCATATCCCAGAAATACCCCGCGACTTGCTTTAAAATGCTTGGAATCAACTCCGATAGAGGGTATGATGAGTAATTCTAAGCAGAATCCCAGCAGGGTATTGATATGGCTACGGAAAAGCTCACCAAGCGGATTGTCGATGCCCTGAAAGCTCCGGAACCTTCGAAGGTTGGGGTCAAGGTTCGGGAGAGTTTCGTGTGGGATCGTGAGTTGCGTGGCTTCGGGGTGCAGGTCATGCCGTCGGGCCTCAAGAGCTTCGTCATCCTGTACCGCAACCCGGAAGGGCGTAACCGCCGGGCCGTCATCGGGCGCTATGGCCTGATGACCGTCGAGGAGGCGCGCAAGCTCGCCCACGAGAAACTCGTCGCCGTCTCCAAGGGCATCGACCCGGTCGCCGGGGAAGCGAAGGCGGCAGGACTGCTGACTGTCGCTGAAGTATGCGACTGGTACATCACGCAAGCCGAAGCGGGTCGTATTCTTGGCCGCCGCCGACGGCCGATCAAAGCATCCACCTTGACGATGGACCGCAGCCGGATCGAAACCCACATCAAGCCCCTGCTCGGCCGGCGTCAAGTCAGCGCGCTCAAGCTCGGCGACATCGAGGGCGCGCAGGCCGATATCGCCACCGGCAAAACATCGAAGCCGCGCGCCGGCAGCCGGGGCGGCGCTGCCACTGGCGGGGAAGGCGTCGCTGCCCGTACCATGTCGACGCTGCATGCAATCTTCGAGCATGCCGTGCGCCTCGGGCAGATTGGAACCAATCCGGCAAAGGGCGTGCGCAGGCTCTCCAGTACGCCGCGCCAGCGGCGGCTCAGCCGCAGCGAGATCGAGCGGCTCGGCAAGATGATGCGCACTGCGGCGCAAGAGGGCGAGCACCCAACAGGTCTCGCCGCCATCCGCTTTCTGCTCCTCACCGGTTTCCGGCGCATGGAGGCGCTGGGCCTGGAACGCACATGGCTTGATGAGGAAGAAGGCGCGATACGTTTCCCCGACACCAAGAGCGGCGCGCAGACCCGTGTGATTGGCCAGGCTGCGGTTGAACTCCTCCTCGACCAGCCGAGGACGAAATCTGCCTTCTACTTCCCGGCCGATTGGGGTGACGGACATTTCGTCGGCGTGGTGCGCGTACTCGACCGTGTCTGTGAGAAGGCCCGGCTGGCGGACGTCACCCCGCACACATTGCGCCACACCTTCGCCAGCCTTGCGGGTGATCTCGGCTTCTCCGAACTGACGATCGCGGCGCTGCTCGGACACTCCGCTAGGGGCGTCACCCAGCGCTATATCCATATCGACGAAGCGCTGAGGATGACGGCAGACCGGGTGGCCGGTGAGATGGCCGATCTGCTCGATGGTCGCGCCGCACCGCCACGTGCTCGCATCTCTCGCGGCGATCGATCCGATCGGCATCTGGAAACTGTTGGCTCATAAGGGTGGGATGTCCGAAATTTGCGGTAAATTTCGGACACACTGTGTGAGCCTCCTGCGAGCGGGTCACCCGAAAAGTGTCATATCGTTTTGATAGGGCTTTACGAAGTCCGAAAAATGTAGTATTTTTCGGACATGACCACTCTCACGCTTGATACGGACCTTCGTTCCCGCCTGCTTGACCGGATCGCCTACGATCCCGATGGGGTCTGGACGCCGGGCGACTTCGCCGATCTCGGCAGCCGCGCCGCTGTGGATAAGACGCTACAGCGCCTTGCCGCATCAGGAGAGCTCCGACGCATCGACCGGGGTCTCTACGACCGGCCTCGCACAAGCAACCTGACCGGTAGCGCAACCGTACCCGATTATCGGGCTGTCATCCGCGCCGTGACCCGCCGCGATCAAGCCCGCGCTGTCGTGGACGGCATGACTGCCGCCAACGATCTCGGCCTCACTACCGCCGTGCCGGCGCGCATCGAGGTGCTCGTTGACGCGCGTCTGAAGCCGATCAGGCTCGGCAATCAGGAGATCCATTTCAAGCTGGCAGCGCCCAGCCGTCTTTACTGGGCCGGCCGGCCAGCCATGCGTGTTGTCCAGGCCCTGCATTGGATGCAGGACATGCTGGCCAAGGACGACGAGCGTGCACGCGTCAAAACCGCGCTACGCCGCCTGTTCGCCGATCCCCAGCACGGACAGTCGATCCTCGACGATCTGCGCGCCGGCCTTTCCGCCCTGCCGATTTGGATGCAGGAATTTTTGCGTGATCTTCTTGGCCCGACCAGCACGGAAGGTGCGCGCCCATGACGACTGCCGCCTACAGACAGATCATCGCCGCGCCGCCGGGCGACCGTCTTGATCTGTTTCTCGCCACCGCTAACCGGCTCGGCACACCGATTGGTAATGTCGAGAAGGATTTCTGGGTCTGCTGGACGCTGAACGCGCTCTATCACGAGCGGCCTGTCACAGGACCGCGCCTTCTGTTCAAAGGTGGCACTTTGGACTTGCCCGGAAAAAGTGGAGGGACTTCTGGTAGCTTAACCGCAACAGGAGGATCCTATGGGCAAACGCGAAAGACGGATATTTACGGAAGAGTTCAGGCGCGAGGCAGTTCGGCTGACGGGGACAAGTGGGCGCACAATTGTGCAGGTTGCCAATGATCTGGGGCTTGGCCTTTCGACGCTAACGCGCTGGAAGCGGCAGCACCGGGACGCTGATCTTCTGGCCGGACCGCATGAGGATGTGAACAAGGAGCTTGCACGGCTTCGTAAAGAGAACGAACTCCTTCGCCAGGAACGTGATCTGCTAAAAAAAGCAACGGCCTTTTTCGCCAGGGAGACAAGTCGATGAAGTTCCGGCTCATTGATGCGAACAAGGCAGACATGCCAGTGGACCGGGTGTGCACCCTTCTGGATGTCAGCGTGAGCGGCTATTACGCATGGAAGAAGCGCGCACCGAGCCAGCGCCAGCTGGACGATTTTGTCCTGCTGGCGCACATTCGTGCGCAGTTTGCGCTTTCCAACGAGACATACGGCGCACCGCGCATGCATGTGGAGATTCGCGAAGACGGTGTTCAAGCTGGCCGTCACCGTATTGCCCGCCTGATGCGCGCGAATGGCCTGAAAGCCACGCAGAGGCGACGCTTCCGTAAAACGACGGATAGTCACCATGGCTGTCCGGTGGCGGCCAACATACTGGATCAGAATTTTGCCTGCGATGGCCAGGATCAAAAGTGGGGCGTCGACATCAGTTATATCTGGACAGCCGAAGGATGGCTGTATCTTGCCACTCGCCGCGCAGGCGCGGGCGCAGCGGGTCGTGCTCGATCTCTTCTCCCGGCGCATCATCGGCTGGGCCGTCAGCGACCGGTTAAAGAAGGATCTCGCGCTGAATGCGTTGCGCCGTGCAATCACAATCCGCCAGCCATCCGCCGGACTGATCCATCATTCCGACCGGGGCAGCCAATATTGTTCCGGGGACTATCAGAAACTTCTGGGTTGCCGGGGAATCATCGCATCCATGAGCGGCCCTGAAGATGCAGGTACCAATAAAGGGGAACTGCTACGACAACGCCATGGTGGAAACCGTCTTCAAAACCATCAAATCCGATCTGGTCTGGCGGACAAGATTCCTGACAAGGGCGGATGCCGAATTGGCCCTTGGCCGCTACATTGACGGCTTCTATAATCCCCGGCGGCGGCATTCGTCACTGGGATATAAATCCCCGGTCACATTCGAGGCCATCATGGCAAGGGCAGAGTAGAAAGTCTCTCCACTAAATAAGGGCAAGTCCAAATTGCTGCCGACCTATTGCGGTATTCCGATGAGCATGGGCGTCGTATCTCTACCGTGCCGTTTCACGCCGTCGCCGCCGACCCGCCGACAAAGTCTCCGGCTCGCTGATCGTCCCGGCGACGTCGCCTAGATGATAGATCTTAAACGCCGGACGGGCCGGCAGCTTCACCACCAATTCCAGTTCACCTCCAATCGCTTCCACATAGCTGCGAAGCGTAGAAAGGTACATGTCGGTCTGCTTCTCAATCTTCGAGACGGACGGCTGCTTGATGTTCAGCGCGGTTGCGATGTCGGCCTGCGCCTTGCCCGCGATCAGGCGCAGCTCGCGAAGGCCTTCGACCTCCTGCTTCAGCTCCTGATAGCGGGTTTCGATGCGTTCCTGCCGCTCGGGTGGCAAATCCGCGATGATCTGTTTCAGGTTCCGGCCCATCTCACTTTCCTTTCTTTACGGCTTTCAGGCTTTCCACATGCGCGGAAAACCGTAGATCCGCCTTGGCGATTAATTGCTTGTAGAAGCGCTTCTCGCTCCCGCCAGATTTGTCGCCGGCCACGAGCAGGATCGCCTTTCTCTCGGGATCGAATGCAAAGGCGGCCCGCCATTCGCCATCCGACGCCTCGAACCGCAACTCCTTCATGTTGGCGTGCTTCGAGCCTTTAAGCGTGTCCGCATGCGGCCGGCCAAGCTGAGGACCATAGTCAGCCAACAGCTTGGCGGCGGCAAGCAACGCATCCTGGACGGTCTGCTCAAAGGCCAAGAACTCCACCTCGAAGGCGTCGTGAAACTCGACATTCCATGCCACAGATATAGCCTCCAAGCTATGTTTTGTCAATAAGAGAGATGACGGCCTCAACCGCCAGGGCCGTCGTCACGCGCCGGCAGGACGCTGCCCACGCATCGAGATCGCCGACCGCATAGCGAACATAGCGTCCGAATTTATGGAAGATGGGGCCGCCGCCGCGCGAGCGGTAGCATTCCAGTGTGTGGGCTTCCAGTGCGAGGTAACGCGCGGCGCCTTCGGTATCCACAAAGTGGACTGGACCGGCTTCCTTCACGAAGACGGCGCACTTGAGCATCTCGGCCGAAGGCCAGCGGCTGTTCGATTTGCTGCTACGCATGCGGGCTCTCCTGACTTTCCCGGGGTTCCTCGGAAGCCGGGTCGCTTCTGGTGAAGCGAAGTTTCTCCAGTGTACGATAGGACAAGTTTAGGTAAAGAGCCGCCTGGCGTGTGCACAGCCATTTGGAGCCGAGCGCGATGGCGCACTCGGCTATGTTGTCAAACCATGCCCGGCATGTTGGTGTGGATATGAAGATTGTCATTCCGCCGCCCCCGCGCTGATTGCTTCGCGCCGCGTTCCCGGTGGAACGGCGCGATTGTCGCCCTTGCGGTGACGGAACGGCCGGTAGTTCCCAGCTTTGGTGTCGCTCCCGTCTTCGTGGACGGCTGGTGGCCCGGACAGTCCGGTCTCCCTTACCGGCGCCGCTTCAAGCGCCTCATGCTCCGGCGCGATGATTGCCGGAGCATTCGGCGTCACGACCAAGCGGCGGCGGGCAAGTCCACATCGGCCGCAGACCGGACTGGAGCATCCTCATTGTGGATGTAACGCATGAACATCGCGACGGTCTTGTGCGCCGTTAGCGCCATGCCGACCTTCAGCGGAACGCCGGAGTTGGCGATGTCCGTGGCGGCGCGATGGCGGATGCCGTGCGTGCCAACATGAGGGACACCGGCGCGCTTTAGCACACGCCCCCAACCGTGATGATAGGTGTTCTCCGACATTGATTTTGACGGATCAAAGATGGAGGGGCAAACGAACGGCGAATCTTCGAAGCGCGGCGCTTCGGACAGGAGGTGGTAGGCTTCATCACTCAGCGGCTTAGTGATGTCGCCGGTCTTGCTGTCCGGCCAGGTGACGCGCCGCTGATCGACGTCGATCCAATTCCATTCAAGGGACAGCACCTCTGACATCCGGGCGGCAAACTCGAATTGCAGCCGGATCGCAAGTGTCAGGAAGGGATGTTCGAGACCTTCGGCGTCGGCCTTGTCGAGATAGGCGTAAAGCTTGCGCATCTCGTCGTCGGTGATGAACCGCGTCGATCCTTTCTCGGCGTATTTCTGGACATGGCGGCAGGGGTTGGACCCGTCCCGGCGATAGCCCCAGACCTCGGAGAGATTGAACATCTTGCTGAGGCAAGCGAGGGTCCGGTTGGCGATGACCGGACGATCCGACATGGCCGTCATCAGGTCCGAGATGTCGGCCCGTGTTACCTCATAAACCTTCATTCGGCCAAGCCGGGGAACGATGTGGTTCTTGATGTTGAGTTCGTTGCCCTCGACCGTGCTCGGCTTGTTGTGCAGCTTGGAATAGTCCTCGATGAACTTGTCACAGAGTTGCTTCATGGTAGGGGCTGCGCGCGCCGCTGATTTCTCGGCGCCCGGGTCGTTGCCCTGGCGGACCTCGGCCAACCAATCCTGAGCGATCTTTCTCGCCTGCTCGACGGTCAGTTCGCCGAAGCGTCCGATGGCGGGCTTCCGGCGAACGCCGGAGTTGGTCTGATGCTGGAGCATGAATATCTTCCGTCCCGCGGGCGTGACTTTCACCATGAATCCCGGTACGAGTGTATCGCGGAGTTCGTAATCGCGGTCCTTTGGGGTTGCGGCATCCACTGCGGTCTTGGTGAGCTTGATTTTAGCCATCTATCGTCTCCAAACATCAAAATATAGGAACCGAATAGGGGCACTCAGGCCGACGGCTCCCGGTTATTACCGAAAGCCATAGAGAAGATTGAAAGCCCTACGGTGCAAGATAAGTATTTGATCGTAGTAGGTTTTCGCATTCTTACTTGCGTTCGGCGAGGTTTAGTATAGACGCTTCTGGACGGCTCAAAATCCAGTTCTGGTGACAGAGTGTCGGTTCGACTCCGACCACCCGCACCAAATCCCTGTGTCCGGGTCGGACAAGGACAAAATGGCTGGGGTGCCAGGATTCGAACCTGGGAATGGCGGCATCAAAAGCCGCTGCCTTACCACTTGGCGACACCCCAAGAAGCAGGCCCGACCGTGAACGGCAGGGCCCTGATTTCGGCGCAACATAGCGCCCCAGCAGTCGTGGCGCAACGGTAGAGGCGCGGCACGGTACAAATTTGTCCGGAATATATCAGAGGCGGGCACCGCTTAACGCAAATGCCACTATAATTCGCGGTACTTTGTGCCTAGACTGGTTGCGTAATGGTTTCTCCCATCGAAATCTGGGCTACCCGCCAACTTCCGAAGAAATTTGTTTTCCAAACGCACAGGATGCTTCTGTTTGTGTTTCTCAGCCAGCGCCAGTTTCGCAGTTGCAGGAATAAACGTCCTTATCGGCATCGCAATTTTACGCAAAAAACCTGCCCGCCGCGAAGTCCCACTGGCCTGTTTTCCATTGCTGTTTGCCATCCAGCAATTTATCGAAGGATTATTGTGGCTGTTGCTGCCTGACGCGCCATCGGGGGCATCCGTTATTGCAGTGCTGGCCATGCTGTTCATCGTATTTGCCGAGATTATCTGGCCTGTTATAACCCCCATTGCCGTGCTGATGACCGAAACGGATCCCCAGCGGCGGCGGATATTACTGGGACTTGGGCTGGTTGGCCTGACGGCTTCCTCCTATCTGCTCTATGCGATCCTGGCAGCGCCGGTAAGTGCCGAAATATACAGTCACAGTATTCGCTATTTTAACGATTTTCCGTATCTGGTACCGTACCGGCTGGTTTATGTCATGGCCATCTGCGGGCCATTGCTCGTGTCATCACAGCACACCATACAAATATTTGGCGTCCTGGTTTTTCTTGGCTATGTCATGTCACTTTATCTTTATATTGGTGTTCTGATCTCGGTATGGTGTTTCTTTGCTGCGGCAGCGAGTGGCGCACTGTATTTTCATTTTCAGCGCCTGCGCCCGGTTTGAGAGAGCGAATGCGGGTTTTGCATATCATTACTGGACTGGGCGCCGGTGGCGCGGAAAACATGCTGGAGCGTGTATTGTCGCAACTTGACCCCGATCAGGTGTCAAGCCACGTAATCGCCCTGAAGGAAGGCGGCCCGATGGCAGACGCCATAAGGGCGCGCGGCATTCCGGTTGAGGTCATGGGGCTTGATACGGTTATGCCGCGTATGCTGATGCCGTTGCGGCTGGCGCGGCGTATCCGGCGTATTGCGCCCGATGTGATCCAGACCTGGCTGTATCATGCCGACCTGATTGGTGGTGTTGCGGCGCGGCTGGCGCAACCTTTTGGTCCCACGATTCCGGTGGCCTGGGGCATACGTCAATCGGTGGTCAATCCGGACTTGTTGAAACCCGCCACATGGCGGGTGATACGTTTCGCTGCCATCGCTTCGCATTTCATTCCGCAGACCATAGTGGTCAATGCCACCGCATCCATTGCCAGTCATGCGGCGCTGGGTTATGCCACCGGAAAATTTTTATTGATCCCCAACGGGTTTGACAGCGTGCGTTTTCACCCGGATGGTAACGCGCGGATGCGTTTGCGTACACAGCTTGGCATCGCGCCGGAAACCATTCTGGTTGGTCTGGCCGGACGCTATGATCCGCATAAGGATTATCCGGGATTTCTGGCAGCGGCCAGCGCAATAAGCCAGCAACGGTCTGATATTGCCTTTGTGGCCTGTGGCGAGGGTGTAGATCGCAGCAATCCAAACATGGCGCGCCTGTTGGGCGCGCATGGCGCCATACCGCAACTTCATCTGCTGGGGCGTCAAACTGAAATGCCACAGTTCTGGGCGGCGCTTGATATTGCAGTATCGGCGTCGGTGGGCGAGGGATTTTCCAATTCTATTGGCGAGGCGATGTCCTGCGCTTTGCCCTGCGTTGTTACAAATGTCGGCGATTCCGCCAGCATTATTGCGAATAATGGCTGTGTGGTGCCGCCCGGAAATGTCGAGGCGCTCTCACAAGCCGTATTGGCGCTGGCGGCAATGCCCGCAGAAAAACGACAGGCGCTGGGGCAACGCGCCCGTATGCGTATCCAGAACGAATATAGTCTGGCATCGGCAGCGCAATCCTTTGAGCAACTATGGCGGAACATGCTGGCGCAAAAACCGGCTTAATAATTATTTCAGGTATACAGCATGACGATATTGGTTACAGGCGCGGCAGGTTTTATTGGGTCACATGTTGCGCACGCGCTGTTGGCGCGCGGTGAACAGGTCGTCGGCGTTGATAATCTGAACGACTATTATCAGGTTCAATTAAAGCGCGACCGCCTGACGCCCCTTCTGGCGCAATCTGGATTTCGATTTTTTGAGCTGGATATTTCAGACCGGGATGCGTTTAACATGGCATTACGCGATGAAAAAATTACCCGCGTCATTCATCTGGCGGCACAGGCTGGTGTGCGTTATTCCATAGAACATCCCTTTGCCTACACACAGGCTAATGTTACCGGGCATCTGGTGGTGCTGGAATATTGCCGCCATCTGGCCGGGCTGCAACATCTTGTCTACGCCTCTTCCAGTTCGGTTTATGGCGGCAATGAAAAACTGCCGTTCTCAGAAAGCGACCCTGTAGACCGGCCGATCTCACTTTATGCGGCGACCAAAAAAGCCGATGAATTGATGAGCCATACCTATTCGCATTTATACAGATTACCACAAACCGGGTTGCGGTTTTTCACCGTGTACGGTCCCTGGGGACGGCCTGACATGGCGTTATGGACGTTTACCCAGGCGATTTTGGCGGGCAAGCCGATTCGGGTATTCAATCATGGTGATATGAAACGCGATTTCACTTTTATTGACGATATTGTCGCGGGCGTGCTTGCCTGTCTGGATAGTCCGCCGACAGATGATGGACGCGCCGCCCCGCATCGGATTTACAATATCGGCAATCACCGGTCCGAAAAACTGACCCATATGATCGAGGTTCTGGAAAAGGCGCTGGGCCGCAAGGCCGAAAAAATATTTGAGCCGATGCAGCCCGGCGATGTCGCCGAAACCTATGCGGACATAACCGCCATTCAGCGCGACCACGGCTTTTCCCCCAGCACCAGCATTGATGTCGGCATTCCACGCTTTGTCGCATGGTATAAGCGCTATCACCGGATCAATGATTGATCCGCATTAATGCCGGTGGATATGCAAGTCGGCCAATGTCAGTTCCAGGCGCTGGTCAATCGCTACATATACAAAGTGCAGTTCTGCGGTCTCCCGAATCATGGCGCCGGGCAGCGGGTGATAGACCATTCCGCCACCACCAAAACCCGGACTTGCCGCGCCAACTTCATAGCGATCACCAATTACCACCTGCATCAATTTCAATGCCGCGCCATTGCGCGACATTTCCTGGGGAATATGTGTCAGCACCAGAAATGCCCGTTTGTCGGTGGCGGCGCGGAACCCCTGAATGAATGCGATTTCCGCAAGGCGTTCCTCTACTGGATCATGCGTATGCGCATGCCCCATATGATCATGCGGCGCGTTCATCAGTAGCTCACCGGTTTATCAATGATGGATTTGTGCTTGCCCATCACGCCGTGCGACACCAGCGTGCCCAGCACATCGACAATAACTCGCACGCCGAAAAGCGCCGTAATTTCCGACTGGTCATAGGGCGGCGACACCTCAACCACTTCCAGTCCGCAAATGCCTGGCGCAACGACCTTGCCCACCAGCGACAGCACTTCACGCGGTAAAAACCCGCCGGGTTCCGGCCAGCCGGTGCCGGGTACAAAACCACAATCCACGCAGTCCACGTCAAAGCTGAGATACACCGCATCCGCGCCTTTCCAGGCAAGTTCGAGCGCGATTTCGGCGGTTTTATCGATACCCAATTCCTCGACGTCGCGCATGGTCAGAATATTGGTGTTGCGCGCACGTATTTGCGCCACTGCTTCACGTGGCACCTGCCAGCCGCCAATGCCGATCTGCACCAGATTTGTTGCGGGAACATTGGGCAGATTGGTTGCGTGAAACCACGGCGTCGTGTGCATGCGTTCATCCAGATCACGTTCCTGAATATCTGCATGCCGGTCAAAATGGATAATGCCGATTTTCTTGGATGTGCATTGCGCAATTCCGCGCACGGTGGCAAAACCAATCGAGTGATCCCCGCCCAGAATTACCGGCATGGCGCCCGATGAAAACACGTGGCTGACTGCGCGGCTGATTTGATCAAAGGTCTTTTCGATATTCGCGGGAATGGTGAACACATCGCCGCTATCGCACAGGCTCATCTGTTCGCGCAGATCAACGCCAAGCTCGTAATTATATGGCGTATATAATGCCGAAATTTTTCGCATTCCCTGCGGGCCGAAACGCGCACCGGGCCGGTATGTGGTGCCACCGTCAAATGGCACGCCGATCACTGCGGCGTCATAATTTCCGACATCGCGCACATCCTCTGCATAGGGCGCTTTCAGGAATGTATTGATGCCGGCAAAATGCGGCAGCTCTCCCCGCGCAAATGTGGGAATAGTCCGGTCCTGAATGCTGTCAGCCCCGCTTAATCCCAATTTAAGGCTGCGCGCCTGTTCTTCTTTCCAGCGTGTATCGGGAAGATCCGCTTCGGCGAGCGCCGCCTTCCAGCCGCGCGCCTGCATCTTGTCAAAATCAGGGTGGTGGTGACGCCGTGATCCTGGAAGTAATTTCGTGTTCATTGTTTTCTCCGATGTGTAAGCGGGATGTCGTAGGTGATGGTCGCGCCGGGTTTGTCTCTTTCAGTATTCAGGGAGGCAATTTTATCAAACACGAGAACTCGGGTGCCGAGTAAAAAACCCTCCTGCAGATCATGTGTGACCATAAAAATCATCATCTGGTTTTCTTTCCATAACCGCAAAATCAGATCATGCATGTCCTTGCGGGTGCCTGGATCAAGCGCGCCGAAAGGTTCGTCCAGCAACAGAACTTTTGGTTTCATAATCAGCGCCTGGGCAATTGCCAGACGCTGCTGCATACCGCCTGAAAGCGAGGCGGGATAAAGATTGCACGCATGTTCCAGGCCAACAGCCTGCAAATAACGCATGGCCTCTTCATGTATCAATCGCCGTGCCTTCCCAAACAACCGTCCCAAAAATGCAGAGCGCGCAAGGCTTGGCCCCAGCATGACATTTTCCAGAACGGTCATATGCGGAAATACGGAATAGCGCTGATAAACGACGCCGCGATCAGGGCCGGGTTCGGTCGCAATAGGCAGGCCGTCAATCTGTATCTTGCCGCCTGTGGGCGTAATCTCGCTCAACAGCATGCGCAGGAAAGTGCTTTTTCCACATCCTGACGCCCCGACAATAACGCAGAATTCCTGACCTGATATATCAATATTAATATCACGCAGAACGGCGGAGTTATTATAATCCTTGTACAGATTTTTTATGGAAATCGCGGTCATTCGCTATTCCTTTCCGGCTGAAACCACACAAACGCGCGGCGCTGTATTGTTTGCAGCAGATAATCAGATAAAAACGCCAGCACCGTAATCCACGCGACATAGGGCAAAATGATATCCATCGCCAGATAGCGCCGGACCAGAAATATTCTGTAACCCAGTCCCTCTGTCGCTGCTATCGCCTCGGCGGCGATCAGAAACAGCCAGGCGGGCCCCAGTGATAACCGCACCGCATCCAGCAGACGCGGCATCACCTGAGGTGCCACGATCCGCACAATGATCTGCCAGGTCGAAGCCCCCAGTGTCTGCGCTTTTATCAACTGTTCCGGCGGCAATTCCTTTACCCGCATCGCCAGATCCCGCATCATAAAAGGTGCAACACCAATAACGATGAGAACAATTTTTGATAACTCTCCCAAACCAAAAACGATAAACAGGATCGGCAGCAGCGCCATAGGCGGCACCATTGACAAGACGCCTATGAGCGGTGAAAACATCCGCCCGGCATAGGGCAGCAGCCCGGTGGCAATCCCAAAAACAAAACCGATTATCGTTGCAAATCCAAGCCCGATGGCCAGCCGCCGCAGGCTTGCAACCGTATCCGCCCACAACAGGATGTCACCACTGCGCGGATCATGTTGTACGGCCATACGATCCATTGCTTCGGCAAATGCCGACAAAGGCGGCAGCAGTTTATCGTTCGGATTTTCGCTCTGGCGTATATCTGACGCGACCATATACACCACCAGCAGCAGAACGAATGGCAATGCGCCCAGTATAACAGCCCCCACGGAAGAGGGTTGCCAGTTGATCAGGCGGCGCATTGCGCGTCTCGCTTCTATCTATCCGCGCCTACAGCTTTCCTTCCGCCGCCATTTGCATATAGGTCGCATCAAATCGCAGCTTGATATTGCCGGGATCGCCCAGCAGGGCCCCGCCGGGGAACGCGATGCCTATCTTGTCAACGGACGCACCGCTTTCACCAAACAAACCATGTGCCGCTGAAAATTTGCGTACCGCATCCATTGTGGTTTTCACAGCGTCACCGGTGACAAAGGAAACACCTTCGCTGGGCAGATACATCATTCTGGTTGAGGCAAGCTGCGCCTCAAATCCAGCCGCATCCGTGCCTGCCGCCCTGGCCATTTCCGCGCGCAGTTTGGGATCTTTTTTCATTAGATCCATGACTTCGTACCAGGCGCCCGTCAACGCCTTTCCCAGCGCCGGATTGTCCGCAAGGGTTTTGGTGTTCACCACCATCAGATCAATTATTTCAGCAGGAATTTGCGCGGAGTCGAATATTTTCTTCGCGCCCGGTACGGCCGCTACTTCCGCCAGTTGCGGGTTCCATGTCACGACGGCTGTTACATCGTCTGATCCGGTGAACGCCGCAACAATATCGGCATCGGAAGTGTTGACCACAGTTACGTCTTTTTCCGCCAGCCCATTTTTTTCCAGCGCCCTTGCAAGCAGATAATGTGATACGGACAATTCCACCAGATTTATTTTTTGTCCTTTCAGACCTTCAACATCCGTGGCTTTTTTGACGACGATGCCGTCATTGCCGTTGGAAAAATCCCCGGCGATCAATGCCGTGCTGTCCACACCACCAACCGCAGGAATGGTCAGCGCATCCATATTCGTCATGCTGCAACCGTCAAATCCACCTGCCGTGTACTGATTAATGGATTCAACGTAATCATTGATCTGAACCACTTCGACATCAATGCCGTATTTCTGCGCCCATTTTTTCATAATGCCGCTGTCCTGGAGATATCCCCACGGCATCCAGCCAACATAAATTGACCAGCACACCTTAAAGCTGGTTTTCTGTTGCGCTACGCCCGGCGCAATATTGAACGCGCTCAATGCGATTAGCGCCGCCACAAACACTGCAATTTTTCTGAAATGACCACCCATTGCATGACCCTCCACTTATGACGCGTTAGGCAGGGACCTGGGGGAACGGTTTCGTGGCGAGGCCCATACAGACGGGATCCCGCGCAACAGGCATAACGCCCATAACGACACGAAACCTCCCGGGCTTTTATCCCGCCGTGTGTCCGGTCAAACGATCAACCGGAGTGCATCTCTCGGACCAGCATGCCCATAAACCGGCACCGGAACCCTAGACGCAGATATGGTTACGCAAATCTTATGCCACCGGCACTGCTCTCAAAAAGCCAGATTTGCATAAAGTCGGGCAGCGGGATTGCCTATAAATATTGCACCCGAGGAAAATCTGCCTATTTTTCCAGCCGTTTGATGAGTTCAGATGCGCGGGAAAAGGGAGGCGCATCGGCCGGCACATCCAGTTCCCCGCCTAGCTTTGCCAGACCGCGCAAACCAAATTGTTCGCGCACCATTTCACCCAGCCAGTGCCGCGCCTGTCTGGTGCGCATGCGCGCGCCCGTACCCGTTTGCGCCAGCCAATCGCGATGCCGGTCGATCTCGTCCACCAACACATCAATCCCGTCATGTCGCGCCGCACTTAAACTTAGCACCGGCGCCAGCCATTCGTCGGCACCGATTTCCGAAAGGCCCAGCGCACCCTCGACATCGGCTTTGGCGCGGCGCGCCGCAGCCGCCATATCGGCTTTTGTCACCACAGCGATATGCGGCACTTCCATAATGCCGGCCTTCATGAATTGCAGGCTGTCGCCGGAACCGGGCTGAATGCAGAAAATCACCGTGTCGGACACGTTCGTCACATCGGTTTCCGACTGGCCGATGCCCACCGTTTCGATCAGCACCACATCATATACGGCGCGCATCAGCACCATCGCAGGCAGCGTCAGCGCGGCCAATCCGCCAAGCCGTTCGCGCGCCGCCATGGATCGCACAAACACGCCATTGTCTTCCGGGTCGGTTGACAGGCGCGTGCGATCACCCAAAAGCGCGCCGCCGGTTTTGCGCGACGTGGGATCAACCGCGATCACGCCAACCGTGCGCCCCTGCTGCCGCCAGATTTTCAATAACCCATTGATCAGGGTGGATTTGCCAACACCGGGCGGCCCCGTCAGGCCAATCACATGGGCGCGCGCCGCATTCCATGCCGCATCCAGCAACGCCAGAACCGCCGGATCATCCGTATACTGTTCAACCGCCGCCAGCGCGCGCGCCATGGCAGCTTTGCCGCCAGTGCGCAATTCAGAAAAAGTTGGGATGTCTGTCATATCAAAACCGCTGCGAGTGCGTAGCCCAATTCGATTAAACCATTTTTCTCACCCCACCCCAACCCCCCCATCAGAGGGGAGGGGCTTTACCACCGGGCTCTGATCTTCTCCCTACCCCTCGTGGGGAGGGCCGGGGTGGGGGGCCTAAGGAATTAACCGAAGGTCAAAAATCGCTAGCCTTCTTCCTGATGCACCGCCAGCACCGCATGGGCCGCCGCCAGACGCGCAATCGGCACCCGGAACGGCGAGCAGGACACATAGTCCAGCCCGATGGCGTGACAGAATTGCACCGATGCCGGATCGCCGCCATGTTCGCCACAAATGCCAAGCTTCAGATCAGGGCGCGTGGCGCGTCCGCGTTTTGCGGCAATCTGTACAAGTTCGCCCACGCCTTCCTGATCCAGGCTGACAAACGGATCCTGCACGAAAATTCCAGCCTTCAGATAGTCCTTCAGGAAGCTTCCGGAATCATCGCGGCTGATGCCATAGGTGGTCTGGGTCAGGTCATTGGTGCCGAAGCTGAAAAATTCCGCCTCCTGCGCAATCTCGCCCGCGCGCAATGCGGCGCGCGGCAATTCGATCATGGTGCCAATCTGATAGACAAGC
>CAMTVX010000048.1:0-38734 GCA_947085295.1 uncultured Alphaproteobacteria bacterium
AGCGTTTGAACACAAATAGCACTCAGTTCAACAGCATTCACATGGAGAAATCGCAATGAAACCCCTTATCAGATCAGTTAAATATCTTGTCACCGCCACGTTTTTGGCGGTTTTTGCCGACCCCGCCCAAGCGGCGGCCCTCATCTTCACCGACAAGGCAAGCTTTCTCGCCAGCACCGGGGCGGCCAGTGCGACGGGTGCGCTGGGTGGAGCAGGCGATCCAGTTACGGTAGGCAGCATCACGTTTGACGGATTATCGCCGAGCAGCCTCGCCATGGGAAGCTCAGCTGACGTATGGAGTACGCTGATCCCCGGCATTGATCTCGCGGTGAACGGTGATGAGAATTTCGACATCATCGCCGCCGGTCTGGTGTTCGCTATGGGCTTCGACGCGCATGAACCCACGGCGTCGGCACAGCAGCTGACCGTCTCCACTGATACATGCGGCATACTTGGTGCTTGCTCCGATTCTAGCTTCACCATTACGTTTTTGAACGGCGCCACCGTGGTTGGGTCACAGAGCATCAATTTTCCCGACAATGTGCTGGCGTTTTTTGGCGTATGGTCGGATCAGGCATTTGACCGGTTTCAGGTGCGCGACACTACAGCCACTATCGATAACGAGTTTTTTGGCGAGGTTTACACATCACAGCGGAAGCTGGTTATTGAACTGCCACCCACCAACGATGTTCCCGAACCCATCACCCTGTCGCTGTTTGGCGCGGGATTGGCGGGGATTGGGCTGGCGCGGCGCACGCGGGCCTCGGCAAAATAAAGGCGCGGTTCCGCCTTCCAAAAAATCCAAAAGGGCGTCCGACGGGCGCCCTTTTTTTGTGTGGGACGGGGTTTGAGAGGGGCCTACGCCATGCTCCGGTTCGTCTTTGCGAGGCGCGAAGACGATAAAGGCAAGTGGTTCAGTATAAATTCACCACCCCATCCGTATATTGCCCGCACTTCCCCAAGGTGATACTAACTTCCCATGCCGGTGCTGCGCATGCCATTGAAAGAGTGGTTTAACGATGCCAACAATTAGTACTTTTTATGGCATACTTATTCAGATGTTCTGGGCCGACCATGCGCCGCCGCACTTTCATGCATTATATGCGCAGGATGAAGTGATGATCGATATTCGGACCCTTGAAGTGCTGGAAGGACAAATGCCCCGGCGTGCGCTGGCGCTTGTGCTGGAATGGGCGCAAGAGAACCGGGCCGAACTGATGGAGGATTGGGAACTATGCGTACGCAATCAGACCCCAAAGAAAATTCGCCCCTTGCCATAAATCCGGAAATCCGGCCGGGGATGCCGTGGCGCGTTGCCGAGGTGCAGGCGCTTGAAGGTTATCGGCTGAAGGTTCGTTTTAACGATGGCCTGGAAGGCGAGGTCGATATGTCCGCTTTGGTGCATTCGCCTGCCGCCGGGGTGTTTTCCCGGCTAGCCGACCCGGTGGGTTTCGCGCAGGTTTTTGTGGCGCTTGGCGCGGTGACGTGGCCCGGTGAAATTGATCTGGCCCCGGACGCCATGCATGCCGAAATCAAAAAGGCCGGGAAATGGGTGTTGCGCTGAGACCGGGCCCCCATATTGCCCTGCCCCACCCAAACTGATACTAACCACCCATGCAGCAACCGGTCCGCATCGCCCCATCGATTCTTTCCGCCGACTTTGCCAGGTTGGGCGAAGAGGTTGTGGCTGTGGGCCATGCCGGGGCCGATTATATTCATATCGATGTGATGGACGGGCATTTTGTGCCCAATATCACCATTGGCCCCGATATTGTGAAGGCGTTGCGCCCGCACAGCAGCAAAATTTTTGACGTGCATCTGATGGTGTCGCCGGTGGATGCGTATCTGGCGGCGTTTGCCGATGCCGGGGCGGATATCATTACCGTGCATCCCGAAGCCGGGCCGCATATCCACCGCACCATTCAGGAAATCAAACGGCTGGGCAAAAAGGCCGGGCTGGCGCTGAACCCCGGCACGCCGGTTGAGGCGGTGGAATATCTGCTGCCCGATCTCGATCTGGTGCTGGTGATGAGCGTCAATCCAGGCTTTGGCGGGCAGAAATTTATTCATAGTCAGTTGGAAAAAATTCGCGTCCTGCGCGCGCGCATTGATGCGCTGGGTAAACAGATAGATCTTGAAGTTGATGGCGGCATCAATAACGACACCGCGAAACTGGCGATAGCCGCTGGCGCAGATGTGCTGGTGGCGGGCACAGCCACCTTTACCGGCGGGCCTGCGGCCTATGCGGAAAATATCCGGCGCTTGCGCCTGACGGCGTGAGACCCGCGTGATACGCCCCGCCACCCTTAGCGGCGTTGTGCGTAGCGCGGGGATCATTGGCTTTATCACCATAGCGGTACGCTTTTTATCCTTTGGCCGGGAAGTGGCGGCAGCGGCGGTGTTTGGTGTTGGTACCGATCTGGATGTTTTTCTTATCGCCTATCTTATTCCAGCGTTTTTATTTTATTCCATTCTCGCCTGCGCAGGCCCCGCGATCATCCCTGCACTGATTAATGCGCAGCAACGCGGCGGAGAGAAAAGTTTGCGCGCCACTATCGCGCGCGCCAATGGCGCGGCGCTGATCGGGTTTTGCGGCCTTAGCCTGCTGGCCGCATTTGCGTCGCCCCTGTATCTGCCCTTGCTGGCATCGCATTTGACACCAGATAAAATCACACTGGCGCAGCAATGGCTGCTGCTGCTTTGCCTGCTGGTGCCGCTATATGGATTTGCGGCTTTGTGGACCGCCATTGCCAATGCGCAGGGCATACTTGCGCTTCCGGCCTGTGTGCCGGTTCTAAGCCCGATCGTAACAATTTTCATGCTGTTCAATTATGCTGAATCACATGGCGCATGGGCATTTGTAAACGGCATGCTGCTGGGCGCGGCGCTTGAATTTTTGGTAATGGGCTATGTGTTGTACCGGCGCGGCCTGCTGGTTGCCCCGCGCCTGACGGCATCCACGAATAACAGTTTTGAGCGCAGCTTCGCAACGCTGTTCGCGGGTGCGGCCATACTGGGCCTTATTCCCGCAACCGATCAGGCCATGGCAACCAGCATTGGAACAGGCGCCATTACCGGCATTATTTTTGGCGGGCGTCTGGTGTCGCTGACCGGTTCGGTCGGCGCGCTGGCATTGGGTGCGGCGGTTTTGCCTGCCTTTGCGCGCCTGACCGCAGAGGCCGATTGGGCGGCACTGCGCAAACTGGTGCGGCGCTGTGTGCTGTTGACACTGGGGCTGGCCGTGCCGATTTGCGGGTTTATTTCCTGGTTCAGTCTGCCGATCATTGAGATCATGTTTCAACGCGGCCAGTTCAGCAGCGAGGACACAAACCTGGTTGCGAATGTGCAGGCCAGTTATATTCTGCAAATTCCATTTTATCTTGGCTGGATTATTCTGGCGCGGGTGCTGGCAACGCTTGGGCATAATACTCTACTGCTAATGTTGTCGGCGGGCGCGGCGGCATTGAACATGGTATTGAATTATTTCATTATGCAAATCTATGGCGCACCAGGCATTGCGGCCGCCACAGCAATTTCATTTTTTCTGCTATTTGCGATAACCTATATCGTGACCCAATTTTATTTTCCGTCGCATGGGCCAGAACGAAAGCATTAATATGGAACATGTCGCCTGCAACCAGTGTGGTGGAACGGATTTTTTTCCGGCCTATGAACAGCCGGATACGCTGTTTGATATTAGTGACTGGTTTTCCATTGTCGGCTGTACACAGTGCGGCCTTGGGTTTGTTAATCCGCGTCCTACGACCGCTGAAATGACGCGCTATTATCCGCCGCAATTTTTCTCGGAATTTGAAAATTCCGGCGCGCATCAGAACCGCTATGCCGCACAGGCCGCATTGCTGGCGTCAACTGCTGCAAAGGCCAATGGTGCCTTGCCCTTATTGCTGGATATTGGCTGCGCCAATGGCGATTTTCCGCGTTTTATGCAAGCCCGTGGCTGGCGTGTGGAAGGGCTGGAGGTTTCCCCCAACGCCAATGCGATTGAAGATTTTCCGGTGCACCGCATGCCGCTGCCCGAACTGGCGTTTGATGCGCCACGTTATGACGCCATCACGGCCTGGGCGGTTCTGGAACATGTGCATGACCCGCGCGCCTATTTCACCAAAGCGGCGGCGCTTCTGAAACCCGGAGGCCAGTTTGCATTTCTGGTGACCAATTTTGAATCGCTTTCCTCGCGAGTTTTGTTCAACGAGGATATTCCCCGGCATCTTTATTTCTTTACGGAAAAAACCCTGCGCGCCTATCTGGCCGATGCCGGGCTTGAGGTGCAGAAAATTCTTTATGATGATGCGGTTTTTGAAATGACGCCGGTGAATATTCTTTATCATCTATGGGCACGTTTACGCCGCCGTCGCTTGCGCTGGCAGGATACGCCGGAATCGCGGCATCTTTATATTCAGCGCAATGGATTGTCGCGCGGTATGAGCGCAACACTGCGCTATGCCATTACCCATCCGTTGGCGGCGATAGATCGCTGCGCCGCCATGCTATACGCACGCTGGCAAATGCAACAGCGTACATATGGCATCATCACCATTGTCGCCGGCAAACCAGAACGATGACCCATGCAAGGCCGATAACCGGACGGGAATACTGGAATGCCCTGTGGCAGGGCGGGCGTCCGCTTGCCGCGATTGATCCACACAAAGGCGGGTTGCGCAATTACGCCTATCGGCATCTGCATCAGATTTTTGAAGTCGCACTTGGCACAGAAAATCCCGGGGGGAAAAATCTGATTGAAATAGGCTGTGGCGGATCACGCTGGCTGGCTTATTTTCATCGCACGCATGGCTGCCGGATTTCAGGCATTGACTATTCACCGCAAGGCTGCGCCGCCACACGCGAACTGCTGGACCGGCTGGGCATTGCTGGCAATATTATGCAGGGCGATCTGTTTGATCCGCCATTGGATCAAATTGAAAAATTCGATTTTGTTTTTTCAAACGGCCTGGTGGAGCATTTTGCAGATACTGCCTCCGCCGTATCCGCATGTGCGGCATATCTGAAGCCCGGCGGCATGATGATCACCCTTGTTCCCAACATGACAGGGCCGCTTGGGCAATTGCAACGGCTGTTTGACCGGGCATTGTACGAAAAACATGTGCCACTGCGCTGCGAACAATTGGCGCAGGCGCATACCGTCGCGGGGCTGGAGGTGCTTTCCAGCCACTATGTCCTGCTGGCGCATCTGGGCGTCATACAATTCGGCGCGTTGGAGCGGCTGCTCGGCAGCCGTCCGTTGCAGGTGATCAAGATCGCGATGTCCGCGCCGCTATGGACGCTTGGGCCGCATCTGGGCCTGCGGCCAAACCGCTTCACCTCGCCTTTTGTGATGTGCCTTGCCCGCAAAGCGGGATAAGGCCGCTATCCTGTGCGGGCGAATTGCGTGCTGGAAAGCCGGACGATTTCGTCCTTCAGACGCAGCTTTTCACGTTTCATGTGGGTCAGTTCCAGATCATCGGCGCTGGGATGCCGAAGCTCCTGCGCGATCATGCCGTCGAGACGGTCATGTTCCTTCTGAAGCGCATCAATATGTGATTCAAGGCTCATTGCCGATCCTCCTATATGGTTCAGAGCCAGCATTGAAGCATGAATCAGCTTAAAAGTCTGCTTCAAAATGTTTGACAATAATTGAGATTATCTCATAATATTGGACATGAATACAGCATGGATCAAACAAAAACTCAAATATATGGGGATTACCCAGGACCAACTGGCACAGGCGATTGGCCGGGACCGCGCGGTAGTAAGCCGCATTCTACAGGGAAAACAGCCCCTGCGTCTGGATTGGGCAGAAGCATTCGCCAACGTTTTACAAGTCCCGACCGAGGAACTATTGCATCATTGCGGACTGGGGCCGACTGCCCCGCCCCCCCACAAACGCCGCATAATTGTGGGGATCAGCGGCGCCACCGGTGTGATATTTGGTATCAGATTGCTGGAAATATTACGCGATCTGGGGATTGAAACCCATCTGGTGATCAGCCGTCCCGGCGTGATGACAATTGCCGAGGAAACCGACCTCAATCTGTCCGAAATTACCGCCAGGGCGGACAAACATTACCGCATCGGCGATATTGCCGCACCCATTGCCAGCGGTTCCTATCGCACACTGGGCATGATCATCGCCCCCTGTTCGGTGCGCACCATGGCGGAAATTGCCACGGGCGTAACCTCAAATTTACTCACACGTGCGGCCGATGTGGTGTTGAAAGAACGTCGCAGGCTGGTACTGATGGTGCGCGAAACCCCGTTACATGTGGGCCATTTGCGCACCATGACGCAACTGGCCGAAATGGGTGCCGTCATTGCGCCGCCGATGCCTGCTTTTTATACCAGACCAGCCAATCTGGCTGATATGGTCGAGCATAATCTGGGGCGCGTGCTGGATTTATTTGATCTGCAAGTCCCATCCCTAAAACGCTGGGGCGATTAAGATAATTTATGATAGTTTGCGCACATGGAAGACAAAGAATCCTTAAACACGCGCCTGCAGGAATTGCGTCAGGAGCATCGTGACCTGGACGCCGCGATTGACGCGCTTCAGGCATCAGTTCGTGTTGATCAATTACAGATACAGCGATTAAAGAAAAAGAAACTGAATCTGCGCGATGAAATGACCCGGATTCAGGATCAGATTTATCCGGACATAATTGCATAGACCACCCAGCCAAGATTGACCAAACCATGCCAAACGAACTCAGCCCGCAAGTAAATAAGCCTTTATCCGGTATTTTGTCCCAGACCAGCACTCGAATAGCACGCGCATGGCGCGGCCTGACCGGCGCGGCGCGCATCGCGATCACCAAAAGCATCCGCCCCGGATTACCCGATGATGATTTGCAATGGCTGCAAACCCGCATTGACGCCTGTCTCGCGGCGCGGGGCGGCGAAGTTTCCGCCCGCAACGCCGCAGCCGAAATCGGTCGCTATTATCTGATGCTGAACGATACCGGACGACAGCGATTTCTGAATCTTCTGGCGACGCAATATGGAGTGGATCATGGCGCGGTGCGCGCTGTTGCGATGGATCTGGCGCAGGCCAGTGGTGCGGCGCTCATCACGGCCGAGGAAACTCTGCGCGATCTGCTGGAATCCCCCCGTCTGCGACTGTTAAAACGGTTTAACGGCATTGCCGGTGGTGTAAAATTTCTGGTTGATCTGCGCGCTGATCTGTTGCGGCTTTCGCGCACCGACGCGCAGCTTGCTCCGCTTGGACGTGAGTTGCGAATATTGCTGGCGTCCTGGTTCGATGCAGGGTTTCTGGAGTTGCACAGCATCGGCTGGAATTCGCCCGCTGCATTGCTGGAGAAACTGATTGCTTATGAGGCCGTGCATGAAATTCGCTCGTGGAGCGATCTGAAAAACCGGCTGGATTCAGATCGCCGCTGTTTTGCTTTTTTTCATCCCGCCATGCCCGAAGAACCACTGATTTTTGTTGAGGTTGCGCTGGTCAGTGGCATGGCCGCGAATGTGCAGAATTTGCTGGATGAAACATCGCCGTCAAGCAATGCAGAAGACGCCGACACCGCCATATTTTATTCCATCTCCAATGCCCAGGCTGGCCTTGCGGGCGTCAGTTTCGGTGAGTTTCTGATCAAGCGGGTGGTGGGTGAATTGCAGGTGGAATTTCCAAAATTAAAATCCTTTGCAACGCTCTCGCCCATTCCGGGTTTTGCCGCCTGGTTGAACCAGGCATGCGCAGCGGGAAAGGCCAGCGCGCAATTGCCGGTCGCCGAAACATTGCAACTCACCGCGATATCCAATGAAGATTCGGCGGACACCGCGCTGCAATCGCTTTTGAATGATCGAAACTGGCCCAATGATCCTCGCAAATCTATGGCGTTACGCGCTGCACTTATGCGTTTGTGCGCCCAATATCTTTATCAGGAACGCACCGACACCAACCGCGCAAAAGACCCGGTTGCGCATTTCCACCTCAGCAATGGCGCGCGCATCGAACGCATTAACTGGCTTGGTGATCAGTCGGATAAGGGGCTGGCGCAATCGCACGGTCTGATGGTGAATTACCTTTACAAGCTTGGCGATGTCGAAAAAAATTATGAGCGCTATGCAGGTGGCCATGTTGCCGCATCAACTATGGTCCGTGATTTATGCTAAGCGAAGTCTGCGGGTAATCGGGCCTGTTACGCCACTGCCCACGGGTGCGCCGTCAATCTCGATCAAAGGACATATGCCGATCAGGGCGTTGCTTAAAAACGCTTCATCGGCACGTGACAATGCGGCGCGGGTAATCGGCCCTTCAATTATTGGAACATTCTGCGTCAGCGCCGCTTCCAGGATAATGCCCCGCATAATTCCCGACAGCGCGCCCGCGTTAAGGGACGGTGTATAGAGCGCGCCATCGGCCACCATAAATAAATTCGCCGTGCTGGCGCAGGCAATATCCCCATTGGTATTACACATCAGCGCTTCGTCTACGCCCTGCAACACGGCCTCATGGCGCGCCATAACATTGTCCAGATAATTCAGGCTTTTAATTCGTGAACTGATGGATTTTTCATTTCTGACATAGGATGAAATCATTGCGCGCATGTGGGGTGGCGGTGGCGGCGCAGAAACGGCTGTCATTAAAATTGTTGGCGCAACTTCCAACGGCGGCGCCACGCCACGCGCGCCCACACCACGGGTAAGCGTCAGGCGCAATGCCACGCGCCCAGACACCAGTTGATTTTCTTTCAGCAGATTTATCATAGCGGCGCTAATTTCAGATTCTGAAAATACTATTGTAATACCTAGCAATTCCGCCGCCCCGGACAGGCGCGCCAAATGCCGGTTGGCATGCAGCATCGTCCCATCAACCGCCAGTAAGGTTTCAAAAACGCCATCTCCCAGCAAAAACCCGCGATCGCGAGGGTCGATACGGGCTTGTTCAATTGGACAGAAAACGCCATTCAACCAGCAGATCATGTCGTACCCCGCCTGTATTGCGCATGCCATTCGCCCGCAATGCGCAGAAAATTCGCAAGCAGCGCATGGCCGCTTTCGGTAAGTATGGATTCCGGATGAAACTGAACGCCGTACACAGGATAATGATCATGCATCAGCGCCATTATTTCGCCATCCTCTGCGCGGGCTGTCACCCGTAGCGGCGCATGCGACGAAACTTCAACAGCCAAAGAATGATAGCGACCCGCCCGTAATGGATTTGGCAGGCCGTTAAAAATTCCTGTCCCGTCATGCTGGACCAAAGACACCTTGCCATGACGCGGACTAATCGCCCTGCGTACGATGGCGCCATAACTTTCGGCAATCACCTGATGTCCAAGACAGACGCCAAGAATTGGAATGTGCGCGCCAAGCGCCCGAACAATATCAAGAGAAATTCCTGCCTGTTCCGGTCCACACGGGCCGGGGGACAACAATATCGCCTGCGGCGCCAATGCAGAAATTTCCGCAACGCTTATCGCATCGTTGCGCACAACCGTGCGTTCAAAGCCCAGCTCGCCCACATAGCGCGCCAGATTATGCACAAAGCTGTCATAATTATCGATCAGCAATATCATGGCGGCGTCAGTCCAAATGCGGTGAACAGCGCGCGCGCCTTGTCCAGGCTTTCGGCATATTCATCCCTCGGTGTGGAATCCGCAACAATGCCGCCACCCGTATGAAACACCGCCTGTTGCGCATTCATGGCAATGGTGCGAATGGCAATATTCATATCCATACTGCCATCAAAACCAATATATCCAAGACAGCCGCAATATGGGCCGCGAATGTGCGGCTCCAACTGCGCGATGATCTGCATGGCGCGAATTTTCGGCGCACCGGTAATCGAGCCGCCTGGAAATGCCGCGCGCAACACATCAACGGGCCCAAGTCCCGGGCGCAAAATTCCCGTAACAGTCGAGACCAGATGATGCACAGACGCAAAACTTTCCAGTGCACACAGCAATGGCACATCCACGCTGCTGTCCCGGCACACACGGCTGAGATCATTGCGCAGCAAATCAACGATCATTACATTTTCAGCGCGATCTTTTTCGCTTTGCATTAGCGCGAGGGCCAGCGCCGCATCCTGTTCGGAGTTCGCGCCACGCGGCCGTGTGCCTTTAATCGGGCGCGCCTCAACTTTGCCATTGAAAATTTTCAGAAACCGTTCCGGTGATGAAGACGCAATGGCAAATCCACCCATTTCAAGAAACGCTGAAAATGGCGCGGGATTAACTTCACGCAAACGGCGATAGAATCCATAGCGGTCAAATCGCGGTCCTAAATCCAGCGCAAATCGTTGTGCAATATTCGCCTGAAAAATATCACCCGCCAGAATATATTCAATCACACGGGCCACAGCGCTTTCATAAGCAATGTTTGTTAAATTGGATTTCCATTCGCCCGTATCGAATTTTTCGGCAATCAACGGCAGAGGCCTGGTTCGGGCCTGTTTCACCCCCGCTTGCAGGCGCGCAAATCGCCCGTGCTGATCTGGCGCGCTCACATCCTGCGCAATTATCCAGGCGCGACGCGACGCGCCATCAAAAGCAATTATCTGATCGTAAAATCCCATCGCCATATCTGGTAATTGCATATCATCCGTACCCGGAACAGAAATATGTTCCAGAAACCTACCCATCTCATAGCCAAGATAACCTGCCGCGCCGCCCTGAAACGCAGGAAAATCCGGAATAGTCGGCAATTTCGTGCGGCCAATCAGTGCTTCCAGATGACCAAACGGATCACCCTGCACCGCCTTGTCATCTATTAAAATCTGGCCATACCTGACCATCATGGTTTGATAGGGCTGCACACAAATATAGCTGTAACGCCCCTGCCCACCGTCCTGTTGCGCGGAATCCAGAAGCATCGACCAGGGCAGTTCAGCCCAGGGTGCAAAAGCCTGAATGGGGTCGAGATAATCGATCTCTTCAACTGGCATGATCATTCGCTCAGGGGCTGCTAGCGTGCCCCGGTAAATCGCGCGGCCAGCCGCCCCAGCAGTGGCCCAACAGATGGCAGATGCTGCGTCAGGCCGCTCACACGCGCCTTGACCTTTTCAAATTCAAGAATATTTTCGATCCGGCGCTCAATAAAGCCATCCATCACCGCCACATCATTGCCGCTTTCGCCAAGCCAGTGTGTCACCACAGACGCCACCACAAGCGCCAGCGTTGCCCGTTTGGTATAAAAATTAAAATTTGTAGACTGATCACCCACTGCGCGCCATATTGTATCAACTGTTCGATATAGACAGATCAGCGCACCCGGGGCGTTCAATGGCAGCGCCTGCAGGGCCAGCGCCCTGCGCACCGCCTCACGATGCGGACGCAGCAGGCCTATGTATATTTTCAGCGTCTCGGAAATACGTTGCGACAGATGCGAGTTATGCAATCCACGCCGCGCAATTTCCCTGCTTAGCGCATCATCCATTGATAGCCAGAACACATCCAGTAAATCCATCACACCTTCAGGAAATGCCAGCAATACCAACCCGTTGTTCACGCCCGCTTCTTTCACCGCCGTCTGAAACATCTGTTCCGACCAGCCATCAAATGGCACATGCGGTAAGGCGGCATCTAGCACGGCCTGACGTACTGGCGTCAAATAATCTGTGGACGGATGATGCGCTTCATTCATGCGTCACCACTATCTGTCTGGTCGGCAATATAATGCGCAATTTCGGTTTCAAACAGCAATTGACTCAAATCCTGCATTCGTTGCGGATACAGAATGCCATCCAGATGGTCACACTCATGCTGCACCACACGCGCGTGAAAACCACGCGCCACTCGTGACAGCGGCTTTCCCGCACGGTCCAGCCCCGAATAGCGGATATGGTTGTGGCGCGTCACTGCCCCACGCAATCCCGGTACGGATAAACAGCCTTCCCAACCCGTCTGCGTTTCCTGATCCAGCACTTCTATCACCGGATTGATCAGAATGGTCAGTGGCGCGGTGTGATCAAACGCCTCGCCTCCATCATCCACCACGGCGCGTTCTCCGGGTGCCTGAAAAATAACCAGACGCAGGGACTGGTATACTTGCGGCGCCGCCAACCCGGCCCCATTGGCATCAATCATGGTTTCAATCATATCATCAATCAGCCGCTGAACTTCCGGGTCCAGCGGGTCAATGATGGGCGCGGCCGTTTTGCGTAAAACCGGATGCCCCATGCGCGCGATTTTTCTGATTGTCATATGCTTAATATGGCCTGCCACAAACCCGGGCGCAAGATGCGCTAATGCTGTAGCGCTTTGACAATATCCTCGACCATTTTCTTGGCGTCAGCGAACAGCATCATGGTGTTGTCCCGAAAGAATAATTCATTTTCCACCCCGGCATAACCCGATCCCATACCGCGCTTGACGAACAGTACGGTGCGCGCCTTTTCCACGTCCAGAATGGGCATACCATAAATGGCGCTGGTACGGTCGGTTTTGGCCGCCGGATTGGTCACATCATTGGCGCCAATCACAAAGGCCGCATCCGCCGCCGGAAACTGGCTATTAATATCTTCCAGCTCAAACACATCATCGTAGGAGACATTGGCTTCCGCCAGCAGCACATTCATATGCCCTGGCATACGCCCGGCCACTGGATGAATGGCATAGGAAACCTTAACCCCTTCACGCTTCAGAATATCGGCCATTTCACGCAGCGCGTGCTGGGCCTGCGCCACCGCCATGCCATAACCCGGAACGATGATCACCGATCCCGCATTGCGCAAAATAAACGCCGCGTCTTCCGCGCTGCCACGCTTGACCGGACGGGTCTCGATCTCGCCACTGACGGCGCCATTGGTGGATCCAAAGCCGCCCAGTATGACGCTGAAAAATGAACGGTTCATGGCCTTGCACATGATGTAAGACAAAATTGCGCCGCTGGAACCAACCAGCGCGCCGGTAATGATCAGGGCGCTGTTTTCCAGCGTAAAGCCAATGCCCGCCGCCGCCCAGCCCGAATAGGAATTCAGCATCGACACTACAACCGGCATATCTGCACCGCCAATGGGAATAATCAGCGTCACGCCCAGTATCAATGCCAGCGCCGCCAACCCCCAAAAGGCCGCATGAGATTCACCAGCACAGAAAATAATTGTCACCGCAATTAATGCGATACCCAGCAGCGCATTCAGCGCATGCTGGCCGCGAAACACCACTGGCGCGCCCGATACCAGTTCATGTAATTTCGCGAACGCCACCAGCGATCCTGAAAATGTCATCGCGCCAATTGCCGCGCCCAGTGACATTTCGATCAGACTGGCGAATTTGATGGCGCCCGGCGCACCCAGCCCAAATGCCTGCGGCGTATACAATGCCGATGCGGCGACCAGCACGGCCGCCAGACCTACCAGACTGTGAAACGCCGCAACCAGTTGCGGCATCGCCGTCATTGGAATGCGACGCGCAATCACCGCGCCAATCGATCCGCCAATGCCTATCCCGCCGACAATCAGGCCCCAGGTCAAGGCATCATAAGTGCCCAGCATAGCCAGCGAGGTGCCAACCGCAATTGCCATGCCCAGAATGCCATACAGATTGCCGCGCCGAGATGTATCGGGTGACGATAGACCGCGCAGCGCCAGGATAAATAAAATCCCCGAAGCGAGATAGGCCAGTGCGGTAAGATTTGCGTTCACTATTGTTTCCTGAAAAAGAATCCGGGCATCCTATTTCTGCTTTTTCCTGTACATGCCCAGCATGCGATGGGTGACAAGGAAACCGCCGAAAATATTCACCGACGCAAGAATGAGCGCAACAAACCCCATGCCCTTGGAAATCAGGCCGGTGGCTTGCGGTACATCAACCATGCTTGCCCCCGCCGCCAGCAACGCCCCCACAACAATCACCGAAGAAATCGCGTTGGTGACCGCCATCAACGGCGTATGCAATGCGGGCGTTACGCTCCATACCACGTAATAGCCCACAAAAATCGCCAGCGCAAAGATCGACAATCGAAAGATAAAGGGATCAACTTCCATCAGGCCATTTCCGTCTGTAACGATGCATGAACAATCTTTCCGCCACGGGTCAGCGCCGTGCCTGTGATGATTTCGTCTTCCCAGTCAATCGCCAGCACGCCACCGGCGGCAATCTGCGGCGTCAGAAAATTCAGCAGATTTCTGGCATAAAGCGCCGATGCGTCCGTCGCCAGCCTTCCTGGCATATTGCGATAGCCAATAATACTGACCCCGCCAACTTCAACACATTCACCGGCTTTGCTGAGGCTGCAATTGCCACCCTGCTCTGCGGCCAGATCAACGATTACGGACCCCGGTTTCATGGCGCGCACCATTTCATCTGTGATCAGAACCGGCGCGGGACGCCCGGGAATAAGCGCCGTGCAGATAGCAATGTCCTGTTTGGTCAGCGTCTCTGCGATAAGCACCGCCTGCTTGCGTTTGAAATCATCGCTCATTTCGCGGGCATAGCCGCCTTCGGTTTCAGCGCCAGCCATTTCGTCGCTATCCACCATTACAAATTTACCGCCCAGGCTTTCCACCTGTTCTTTTGACGCCAACCGAACATCGGTCGCACTGACAATTGCACCCAGCCGCTTTGCCGTTGCAATCGCCTGCAATCCGGCAACACCCGCGCCCATCACCAATACCCGCGCGGGCGCAATGGTGCCGCCGGGTGTCATCATCATGGGCATCGCGCGCCCGAACACATAACAGGCTTCAATCACCGCGCGGTAACCGGCAAGATTGGATTGCGAGGAAAGCACGTCCATTGATTGCGCACGGGTGATGCGTGGCATTAATTCCATGGCGAACGCATCAATATGCCGGGCCGCATATGCGGCAATCCCCGCCACATCCTGATAGGGCGCCAGCATACCGATCAACAGGGCGCCATGTTTAATATGCGCAAGATCATCTGTACACGGACGCTGTACCGTAAAGATTATGTCCGCGCCTGATAATGCCGCCTGCGGCGTGTCTGCAATAGTTGCGCCCGCCTGCCTAAACATATCATCCGACAGGAACGCGCCTGCGCCTGCGCCACGCTCTATACAAACCTCAAGTCCGAGCGTCACCAGCTTCTTCACCGTTTCCGGCGTTGCGGCGACGCGCGTTTCATGCGCCTGGCGTTCGCGCGGGATTGCAATTTTCATATGGGTAAAGCCCGACAGCAGGGCCTCATATCAAATGCCCGCCATAAAGAAATATGCGTGTTCAGGTCAGAAATACCGCCATCAAAGCCATAATGGCTATAACAATTGCGCTCGTCCATTTCGTAAGGGAGATAAAAGTCCCCCACATTTCACGATGCGATGAAATATCCATCTTGCCATGCTCATGCTGTGCTGCTGCCATTTTGATCACTCCACAAAACCTGATTCGTTTGGGTACTATAAGCCAGACCCGGGCGGAACTTACACCGGGCTTCGCTAATATTCCATGCCTGTTATTAAAGTCCCGAAATCCCGGCCCGGGCGATCCGGTAAAGGGTGCTTCGCTCAAATATCCAATATAATTAGCAGGTTAAGCAGTTAAAAATTTCTAACACAAAAACAATATTTAACTGGACCTCATAAAATAACTTGGTATAAGTAACTAGGCAATTGTTTCATCCCACAATTGCGTACGTGTCTTAACGGACGCGTTGGGGTCAACATGTAGCCCCCAAGTGCATGTTGACCCCGTCCGCGCCTGCTATTTTGTTATTTTAGGCCCAGCAGGCCCGGCAGATCTGCCATGTCCGTGAAAAGATGGCCACCTTCCTGCCTGAGTTTTTCTGCATCGCTTTCGGGATCCCCGGCATAGGCGAACACCCGCATTCCGGCTGTCCGCGCGCCGATTACCCCCGGCACACTATCCTCAATAACCACGGCATGATCCGGCGAAACCCCCGTCTGGGCGGCCGCATGCAAAAACAGATCGGGATGCGGTTTGCCGCGTGCCACCATGGTGCTGGAAAATAACCGATCCCCGAACACGGACCGCAATCCAGTCAGACCCAGCGTCAATTCCATCTTGTCCAGCGATCCTGATGACGCCACGCATATATCGATCTTTGCCGCCTGAATGTGCATCAGAACCTCGCGCACCCCCGGCACGGCCTGCAATGATTGGCGAAAGGCTGAATAGGTTTCATCCTGCAATGTCTGACGCCATTCATCCGTCACCGGCTGCCCGGTTAAATCAGAAATATTTTCCATTATCTGGCGCATCGACAAGCCAACAAAGGCCGCGCGCGCGTCCGTGACATTCATAGGCAGCCCAAGGCGCGTGATTGCCGCAGCCATTGCAAGATTGGCGATCGGCTCGCTGTCAACCAGCACGCCATCGCAATCAAATATCACCAATCCGGGAATAGTTCGTGTACGGATCATCACATAAATATATTTTGACCATTCATATTTTTATAAAGCCCCGCCACCTGTTCGCCATAACCATTATACAAAATCGTGGGTACAGTGCTGCGCGTGCCTAGCGGTTCTTCCACGGCCTGGCTCCAGCGCGGATGCGGCACTTCGGGATTGATATTCGCCCAGAAGCCATATTCATCGGCATTGGTTTTTTCCCAGAAACTGACCGGGCGCGTATCTGTCAGCGTGAAACGAACAATGGATTTGATCGACTTGAAGCCATATTTCCACGGCAGCGCCAGCCGCAATGGCGCGCCAAACTGTTTGGCCAGCGGCTTGCCATAGGCGCCCGTCACCAGAAACGCCAGATCGTTCTGCGCTTCTTCTATCGTAACCGCTTCCTGATAGGGCCAGGGATACCAGAACTGTTTTTGCCCCGCTGCAATTTCCGGGTTCTGAAACGTTTCCATGCGAACATAGCGCGCTTCGGGTTCGGGACCGGCCAGCTTCAGAATTTCCGCCAACGGGAAGCCGCTCCACGGCACCACCATTGACCAGCGCTCTACACAGCGGTGGCGGTAGATGCGTTCCTGCAACGGCATCTTGCGGATCAGCGTGTCGATGTCCAGCGTCTGCGGATCGCGCACCAGGCCATCAATGCGCACTTCCCACGGCCGGGTGGGCAATGCCTGCGCGGCTTCCGAGATTTGTTTGTGCGACGCGAATTCATAAAAATTATTATAGGTGGAACTCAGCTTTTCCGGCGTCACGGGTCGGTCAATCGGACCATAGGCGGGATTGGCTTTTGCAGGATATAAATCCGCTGTGGGATCGCCGGGTTCGGCGGCAATTGCCATGCCACCGATTCCCACCCCCGCCACTACCGCCGCGCCGATCGCACCCTGCATGAACTGGCGGCGATTGGCGAATATATGTTCCGGCGTGACACGGTTTTCGGGAATTTCCCAACCCTGTTTAATTCTGATCAGCATGTTGACCTCTTTGCAATGATGCGGTGCCAGTATACGCGCATTCGCACGCACCTCGCAAAAAGTTACATGCGCCCAGCCTATGCTGCCTTGCTGGCGGACACAATGTCATCCGCCAACCGCCCCGTCAGCTCCTGCAAATGATCAAAACGCCACGTATATGTACCCACCCCCTGGCTAACAGAGCGCAGCTCGGTGATCAGATCCTGCATTTCCGCCTGAGGCATCTGCGCGAAAACCTGATCCCATCCCGGCCATCCGGGCCTTGTGTCAAAGCCCAGTATATGCCCGCGCCGGGACGCGACAATGCCGTTGACCCTGGCGGTCGCCTCGCTGGGAACCACAATTTCAATATGATGGATTGGTTCCAGCAATACAGGCGCGCAATTCGGCATCGCCTCCTGCATGGCAATCCGGGCCGCCGTTCGAAACGCCTGTTCGGATGAATCGACTGAGTGATAGGACCCGTCAATCAGCGCCACTGTGATGTCAACCACCGGATACCCCAACGGTCCGCGCGCCAGATAATCCCGCACGCCTGCCTCAACCCCGGGTATATAATTGCGTGGCACGACACCGCCGGTAATTTTGTTTTCAAAAACAAAACCCGCCCCGCGCGGCAAAGGCGCTATTTCAAGCACCACATCACCGAACTGGCCGTGTCCGCCGGATTGGCGTTTATGACGACCACGTTGGGTTGCCGGTTTGCGGATCGCCTCACAATAGGGCACCTTTGGCACGCTGGTTTGCACGCGCAATCCAAAGCGGTTGCGCAACCGTTCCACAGCGATGCGCAGATGCATTTCGCCCTGACCATGCAGTACGATTTCATGCGTATCCGATGTGTGGACCAGTTGAATGGACGGGTCTTCTTCACTGATCCTGGCAATTGCGCCGGTCAGTTTCACCTCGTCCTTATGATCTGCAACCGCCACCGCAAGACTGTATACGGGCGCAAGCAGGCCACCACGCTCCAATGACGGCGCCGCCCCCTTCTGGGTCGCAAGCGTGTCCCCGGTACAGGCCTTGTCCAGACGGCCAAGCGCAACCAGATCGCCCACGCCCGCCACCGCGCATTTTGTCGCCTGATGTCCCAGCAGATGAAACATCCCGGCAATCCGCATTGATTCTCCGCCTACGGAATAGATGGTGTCGCCATCACGCAACTGGCCATTCAGGACACGCACCATGGACAATTTTCCACCATGATTCGTGTGATAGGTTTTTAGCACCTGACAGACCGCGCCATTGACTGCGGGCAGTTGCAGGCGGGCGGCCGTTGCGCTTACATCGGGCACTTCGTGGCGCAACGCTTTCAACAGACGGCGCACGCCATTACTGTTCTGCGCCGATCCAAACAACACCGGCACAATTTGCGCGCGGGCGAAATCCCGGCTGAGATTGCTGAATATTTCATCGCGGGGCGGCGCAATGTCTGACAGTAATTCTTCCATCAGACTGTCGTCATAATCGGCCAGCCGTTCCAGCATTTCATAGCGCGCCTCAAGGGCGCGATCCTGTACACCGCCGGGCATGTCTATCATTTCAGATGGCGCATGTTCGCGATAGATATAGGCCCGCTCCAGCGCCAGATCGATAAAGCCAAGCACAATGCCATCATTCCAGATCGGAACCTGCCGCAGCAGCAGCGGCATCATGCTGGCGGGTTGCAATTCTGTCAGAATATCGCGTACCCGCCCCTTTGCCTGATCGATTTTATTGACGAACAGCATATGCGGCACCTTGCGGCTTTGCAGATACCGCAAGAAAGGTTGCAGCGCGAGCAGCTTGCCTGTGTCCGGTTCACACACAATCACGGCAGCGTCCACATCCGGCACCGCATTCAGACTGTCCTGAATGAATTCAATCGACCCAGGGCAATCGATAAAGCTGAATTGATCCCCCAGAAATTCACAGGTGGCGATATTCGCCTCAACACTCATATGATGCGCGCGTGCCTCGGGTGCGCTATCGCCCACCGTCGTGCCCTCTGTCACACCGCCCTTGCGGTTTGTAGCGCCACAAATATGCAGGATGCTTTCCAGAAGTGTCGTTTTGCCCGACAGATAAGGGCCGACAAGCGCAATGGTGCGCGGCCCGGGATTACTACGAAGAACGCCACTGGTCATGACCTGTCCTCCCTGTTGGCTTGCCACAATGCGGCAGGCTAGGGCTTATGCTCTCAGGCTATGCGATCATATGCAAGCGTTCTATCATTTAGCCGGACATGGAATTCATTCCAGAGCCCACGGCGCCAAGTCCCGTGGCCCATGGCCGGGGCATGGTTTCAAACGCCAACAATCAGTCGGCTATTTTTCCCAAACAGCTTCTGCACTAACGACAATGACAGGCAGCTTATGGCTATAATGGCTATTATAAAAGCCAACAAGTAAATTACATTTGCAGGGAAAAACTCCGAGCCAGTTAAATATTTGTTCCCCATCCTGACGATCTGAAGAAAATAACCATGAACAAAGAAAATGCCGAAACTCGCAGTGCCAACATATGCAATTCTGGCGAGCATCTCTTTGCCGTATAAATCCAGATAGTAAACTAGAAGAAGGGACGTGATCAACTTGAATACAAAAATATATTCGATGGTCGCATCCAAGATCATAACTTCAGCCCAAAACGCCGCGAGTGCAAGCACCAGTAAGGGCCAATGCCAGGTAATGACCCATCGCGCGATTTGATCACGGAATTGCGAACAAAACATACCGAAGAAATAGATCGGGAACAGATAAATGGCCTTACTGATTGGTGAAAAATACCCGCCTATCTGAGTAATTTCCAGAAATCCGTCCCGCCCTAGCATGGCGGATACCACCAGCAATATTGGCAGCGCATAATAAGGCCATCTGGCGCGATCCGCTATGATTAGCAGCGGCGCAAATAAATAAATGATGGTTATGGTTGGAACAAACCAGAATGGTGCAAGATGTTTGCCGGTGATCACGAATAGAAAGATTTGCACAACAATGTGTTTGTCTTCAAACCCCGCCGGCATTGCCTGATCGACAAAGGTTAGGGACGCAATAAGCGCGGGTGTAGATAAAATCAAGTATGGTATAATTACATTTTTAATTTTAGATGTGTAATAATCTTTTTTATTAAAATTTTTGGATAAATATTGGAATAAAAATCCAGCTATAAAAAAAAAACCAGATAGATGACTCATTGAATAAGGCGTCAAAACTTCGAAATAATACTTCGTTGTTACCCCAGTCAAAATTATGAAGAGAATGCGCGCCTACAATACCCAGGATTGCTATCGTTCTAAAATTATGAATGTTCGCTAGATACATATGTAATCCCGATGAGCTCCTGAGTATCCGGTTAGTCCCTGCCCGTCGTCATCCAGCGCACCAGGCTTAATTCTGAAGTATACCAACCCCCCCCCCTAAACTAGCAAGCATAGCTAAAAAATTTGATAAATGCTCCATTTAGATATGCCCTGACGAAAAGGTCGTGAGTCCTGCCCTCCAGCCTGCTTGCCTTCACTTTCACAAAAACAACCCAGGAGAAAAAAATGACACGCTTGGCCCTGCTACCGCCTGACACGCTGAACGACGCGCAGCGCAAGATATTTGACGCCATTACCAAAGGGCCGCGCATGAAAACCACCGGCGCCAATATTGGCGTTAAACTGGATACGCCAAACGGCCTGCCTGGTCCGTTTAATGCCTGGCTGTACAGCCCAATTATCGGTAATCTGGCGCAGGAACTGGGCGCGGCGCTGCGGTTTTCCAATTCGCTGCCCAACAATCTGCTGGAGATCGCTGTGCTGATGGTGGGCAAACACTGGTCGGCGCAATTCGAATTCTGGGCGCATGCAAAGCTGGCGCGCCAGGCCGGGGTATCGGACGCCGCGATCGAAGCGATCCGCATCGGCGCCCCCCCACAATTCGACAAGCCGGAGGAAATGCAGATTTATCTGTTTGCCCACGAATTCATCGAAACCAAACGCGTCAGCGATAAAACCTACGCCGCCACGCGCGCAATAGTTGGCGAACAGGGGCTGGTCGATCTGGTAACATTGATGGGATACTATACGGTGGTTTCCATGACCCTGAATTGCTTTCAGGTGCCTTTGCCGGAAGGCCAGCACTTGCCATTCACTGAGCCCGCTGTAAATTAATGCAGGCCGGCGTCACCCTGATAGGACCGGTCAGCAGCGACACTGTGCGTCTGCCCGGACCCCCCGAACGCCAGCAACCGGGCGGCGGCGTATTTTACGCAGGCATGGCCCTGCGCGCGCTGGATGTGCCGGTCACCATCATCACTAAATTGGCGGCGAAGGACGAAACCGCATTGCTGACGCCCTTGCGACAGGCAGGCGCCGCGATACACATTCTTCCATCGCGATACACCACCGGATTTATCAATATTTATGGTCCGTCCACGGATGAACGCAAACAGCAGGTCACCGCCTGCGCCGATCCATTCATCCTTGCGGATCTGCCGCCCATTTTGACGCAGTGGGTGTATTTCGCGCCGCTTTTGGAAACCGATATTTCGATCGCGCTGATCCGGCACGTTGCAGATCGTGGCACCCACCGCATCGCGCTGGACGCGCAGGGCATGTTGCGCCGCGTTGCGGGCCCGAATGTGATGCCCGCCGATTGCCCTGATTTATATGAAATCCTGCCACACATCGATATTCTGAAAGCCGATGCCGACGAGGCCGGACGGATAACCCGCCAGGGAGATCCGGAAATGGCCGCCCGCATCCTGTGCGGGCGCGGCGTCGATCATGCGCTGGTAACCCTGGGGGGCGCGGGCGCCATCCTGTGCCATCGCGGCCTGCTAGTCCGTCAGCCTGCCTTTCGACCCGCAGACCAGCATTGGCCGGTCATCGACACCACCGGCTGCGGCGACACGTTTCTTGCGGCCTATCTGGCCAGCATTGTCCTTGGCAGGCAGTCCCTGGATGCTGGCCATTTTGCAGCGATAGCGGCGGCCCTGAAACTCACCACTTTTGGCCCCCTGTCCCCGGATGTTCACAAATCACAATTGGTACAGTTAACCATACTCAACAATTGACGTTTTCCTTATCCCGGTATCCCGGTGCATTGTTGACAAAGAAAAGTGTCACATAAAATAGAACCGGTTGTACAATTCTGCATATTTACGCTGATCTCTAATTTTCGGAATTAGGAGCACTCAATATGAATATTATCAATGGCTTAGCTTGTCGCCTGGCCAAAGTTGGCTCAGATGGTTTTTGGTCTTTCCTTCCCAGCCTTTGCGGGCGCCATCCTTTCTGATTTTACCATTGCCAATCCGAATGGCCCGATAGCTGATTCAACCTATCAACAGGTCTCCGGGGCTGATAATAATAGCCTCTCGACTGCACTAATGACCTTTTATCTTCCGCCCTCAGTAGGGGCCCATCTGACGATTCAGGGCTTTCGCAGCTCACTCGTTGATGGTTATTCAAACGCCCCTTACCCGATTGTGATGACACGCAGGACAGTGGCAAACGAATTGCTACCCTTGGGTCCCATTGGCCCTAACCACACGGACAATCGCGGCATTAATTTATGCTCGGTCTATAATGTAGGATCCACATTCAACTGTAGAGGCGAACAAAACTCTACCACTGCGGTTAATGGCGGTGGTGGTGACTATCAGGATGAGTCCATAAAGTTCTCGATTGATCAGGCCAATAATTTCCTGTTCGCGGTACAACTGTTCACGTTTGGCGATGTCGGACCTGCCGTGGTGAACGACCAACCAAACGATAACGCCAGAATGTACTTTGGTGGCAATGAGTTTACGAATACGGAGATGTTTATTGATTTTAACATTCGCACCGTAGGTACCTGCGTTGAATATCTGGCGAAGCCATTACTGCTTGTCGAAGAAGATCGTACCTGCACAGTTGATATCTATAATCTGGTGAACGCCCAAATCTTCGACGGAGATGCATCAGAAGCCGACATTTATAACTATCTGGAATCGGATTATTTCCGCTTTGCCGCCATTGGGGGCCAGGACGACTGGTATATCCGTGGCGCGCAGTGGATTGTGCCTGATCCAGTCGTTGTCCCGGAACCCGCATCCATGACCCTTCTGGGCGCGGGCCTGTTTGGTCTTGGCTATTTCGGCAAGCGCCGCACCCGCTACGCCAACGCGTAAGCGTGGCGAGAGGCCTGAACCTGACACTCCCGAACTTGAAAACGGCGGCCCCCAAAACTGGTGGGCCGCCGTTTTCATTTTGATCATCCCACCACAGTAATACCAACGACCCACCAACGGCCCACCAACGGCCCTATGTCTGGACTCCACTATGTCTGGACTCATTGCAATCCGACACAAAACACTGTCATCCTGAACGAAGTGAAGGATCCCCGCCGCAGACTGGATCCTTCACTTCGTTCAGGATGACACACCGGAGGATTGGTAAAAGGCATTACACAGGGCCACTGGTTTAACAGCCTGCGTTTATTACGACGCGGATGATTTTAAGTTTGTCCGTACCTCGTCGTCATTGAGAATAGCAAAGCGACGTGGCAATGACGCAGGCAGAAAGCGATTCAACATAAAACCACCCCGATTTATCTTTCGCCCAGCACTGCCGCCGCAAGCGGTTCCAGCACGGCAAGCTCTTTGGCGCTCAGCACCAGCGTTGCGGCACCGGCGTTTTCTTCCAGACGGCTGCGCTTGCGGGTACCGGGAATCGGAACCACTGTCAGACCATGCACCGATGCGCGTTGATGCACCCAGGCCAGCGCCACCTGCCCAACCGTAATGCCGCGCGCCACTGCAAGCGCGCGTATCTGCGTCACCAGCCGGGCGTTCGATGCCGCATTCACGCCCGTGAAGCGTGGGCGGGAATTGCGAAAATCCCCCTCGCCATATACCGGGACCATTTCGGTAAGTAATCCTCGTCCCAACGGCGAATAGGCGACAAAGCCAATGCCAAGATTGGCCGCCATTGGCACAACAGACGCCTCAACATCGCGCGAGAACAGCGACCATTCCGATTGCAGCGCCGCAATCGGATGCACGGCATTGGCTTCCCGCAATTCATCGGCGCTGACCTCAGACAGGCCCAGATGCCGCACCTTTCCTGCCTTTACGAGATCGGACATGGCGCCAACTGAATCCGCCAACGGCACAGATGGATCGCGCCGGTGCATAAAATACAAATCGATAACATCAATACCGAGGCGGCGCAGCGACGCCTCCGCAGATTCGCGAATATATTCCGGGCGATTGTTGACACCAAAATAATGGGGTTTATCGGCGCGCCGCACAATGCCGAACTTCGTTGCGATACAGACATCAGCGCGGCGCGCGCGCATCACCGGGCCGATAAATTCCTCGTTACGGCCAATTCCGTACATGTCGGCGGTGTCGATCAGGTTGATGCCCATATCAAGCGCCAGCTCAAGCGTCGCCAGCGATTCCGCCTCATCCGATGCGCCATAAAACTCGCTCATGCCCATGCAGCCAAGCCCCTGAACACCCACAACGGGGCCACCCTTACCAAGTGTGTCAGTAGAAATTTTCCTGGCTGTCATATTCATTTCCAATCCTGAAGTAAGCCTTAGTATAACTCGGGACCAGCCGACGCGGTCAATCAAAGAGAGCGTTGATTTTGACTTTTCATTCCCACTCGATTGTGCAAATTCGGATTAACTAATTGATTTTTATATGTTTTTTATCAGTTTTCGTGCCGTTTTCCGACGACCAGACCGTCAAAAAGTTAGGCTGTTGATTTTTAAGGGAAACTTGGACGAAAATTTTTTTCGCGGTGTCGGTAACTATCGGCATCAATCGATCAATTCTTACACGATGATGCCAAACCACCCAATTTCGATTCGCTATTTATAATACCGTCAAGGGGGAAGATGCAACGAACATGGTACCTTTGAAGGCGTTCTCAGTTCTGCGCTACTGCCTACTATAGATCATTGACGCGCGGCCATCGAGCCGTCGATGATCGCTCCCTCCAGTCTTTGTGATTGGGGCCAATGTCTTGGCCGTTGTCAGCCCGCGCAGCACGAAAGTTTTGTCACGTCCTTGCCGAAGCCTTGCGCCGCGAGTTTCAGTCCCTCGACTGTAGTCAGATATGGGAAAATCGTTGCGCCGAGGTCTTGTGTGGTCATGCCGAATTTGATCGCCAGCGCCATGGTTTGGATTGAGTCAGCGCCTTCAGGCGCGAGTATCTGTGCCCCGAGCAAGCGGTCGGTGTTCTCATCCGCCACCAGCTTGATGATCCCACGGGTATCCCGTGCTGCCAGTGCGCGCGGCACTTGGTCAAGCGGCACAACCGACGTCTTGATTTTGAATCCGCGATCAATAGCCTGCGCCTCGGAGAGTCCGACTCCCGCCAGTTGCGGATCTGTGAAGACAACCCACGGCATGGCGCTGTTGTCATATGTCAGGCTGTCGCCATTGAGCGCGTTGCGCGCTGCGAGCCTGGCCCCGTAAGCCGCCATATAGACAAACTGGTCGCGCCCCGTTACGTCACCAGCGGCATAGACGCCCAATTTTGAGGTACGCATCCGTTCATCGACTCTGATCGCTCCGGTTGAATGCTGGGCGACCCCTCCCTCTTTGAGCTCAAGACTTTCCGTGTTTGGCGTCCGGCCCGTCGCGACCAGCACGCGCTCGGCGGTGAGTCGCTCCTCCCGGCCGTCACGTTCAACTGTGAGGACGACATCCGTGCCAGTCTGCTCGATGCGCCGATAGGCGATCCCGGAAACAACCCGGACGCCTTCGTCCGTAAAGAAGCCAGTTAGCGCTCCGGAAATCTCCGGCTCTGCTTCCGGCAGCAAGCCACGGCGGCTCACAATCGTGACCTGCACGCCAACGCGGGTGAACATTTGCGCGAGTTCGCAGCCGATGTAGCCAGCCCCAATCACCAGTAGTGATTTGGGGAGGCTGGTCAGTTCGAGGGCCGTGGTGCTGGTAAGACAGGAGACGGTTTCAATCCCCGCAATGCCGGGAAGCGCGGGGCGCGCGCCGGTCGTGATGATAATCTTCGGGGCCGGGATTGCGGCGCCATTCACGATCATGCCGGTATCGCTCAACCGGGCCACGCCCTCGCGATAGGTGACGCCCTCATATTCGGGCAGCAGATCGGCATATTTCTTCTGCCGCAGCGTCGTGACAAGTTCGTCCTTGGCGGCGATCAGGCGGCTCCAGCCGCTGACATGAGCCTCGCCGGCAAGGCCGGGAAAGCGGCATGCCGCGCGGGCGCCATACAGTGCCTCGGCGGCGCGGATCATCGTCTTCGACGGCACGCAACCGACATTAACGCAGGTGCCACCGATAAGCCCATGTCCGATGAGGGCAACTTTCGCGCCTTGTTCGGCGGCAGTGATCGCAGCGGAGAAACCCGCCGAACCCGCGCCGATGACGGCGAGATCGTAGGCACCCTTCCGGTTTCCTCCAGTGCTGTAACAATCGGTCATGTCAGGCCCTTCCCTTGTTCGATTGTGTTTTGCTGGCGCCTTCTGCCGCCGAGAGAAGCAGGGAACACCGGAGTGATCAAGACGTTTAGAACCGGGTCGTAAGATCGATCAGCCACATTGGCATGAGATCAAGCATCCATGCCTCGATGATCTTGTCAGCGCCGCTTAATATCATGACGCCAACAGCAACTAGCGCACCGCCGAACAAAGGCTTGCCATAACGGGCGAGCGACTGGAACTGCACCTTGCGGGTTGCGAGCGCTTTACGGGAGCCGTAGGCGAACGCGAGAATGGATGTCGCCACCCCCAGTCCAAAAACCATAAAGATAAAGAATGCGTTGAGGAGATTCTCGCCCCTGCTCGCAGCGGCAATGGCTACTCCAAGTGTTGGGCCGACGCAGGGTGCCCATACAAGCCCGAGCAAGGCGCCGACAACAAATTGTCCGCCAAGACCGTCACCGGAAACCCTGTTGAGCAACTGGTTGCCGCCATTGACAAGCGGACCGGCCGCTGTGGCGAAGGCGGATTGAGCCTGGGGCACAAGAAGCAGCAAACCCGCCGCAATCAGAAGCAGCGATGCGCCAGCCCTGACTGCCTGCTCACTCAGGCCGATTGAAAACCCGAAGGTAATGATCAACAATCCAAACAACGAAAAAGAAAAAACAAGTCCGGCCGCAAGCGCCGCTGGACCAAACCTGCTCTGGCCCATCGCGGAACCCAAGATGACTGGTAAAATGGGCAGAACACAGGGGTTAAGGATTGTGACAAATCCGGCCACGTAGGCCAAAATCATGCTGCCCATTTAACAGTGTCCCCGTTCAGGTGCGCGAGAGGCCGTCAGCGCTTTACAGCGTTAAACACAAAACCGCGCAAGCGGTCCCTGTCCGTCTCGGCAATTGAACGGTCAATTTCCGCTTTACCCTTGAAAATCAGGATGGTGGATTGACGGGGAATTCTATGATTTTTCAGAAACTCTTTATGCACGTCAAAATCCACGCGAACGAACAGGGTGTCCTGCATCCTATCATCGCTTTTCAATTCTTCCAGTATTGGATGTTGTATCTTGCAGGTGGGGCACCAGTCCGCAGACACATCGACGAGTATCGTTTTTCCTGCCGCCTGCGCATCCGCAAACAGCTCCGGCGAATAATCGATCCAGCCTGTCGCGGCGAGAGCAGGACTCAGGCCAAGAATACACACCGCAGAAATGATAAAAGCACGAAGTTGAGACATGCGTGTAACCTCCAAAGATTATAGTGCGGTAATCATATGCGGTAAGACCAGGTCTTCCGCACCAAACCCATATGAATGCGTCAATGCGAAACGGAATCCGTCTTCATAACGCCCGGTACCTGGATGCTATCAAGTGATCGAGGGAGATCCGGCCTGGACCATACGTCATGACCGCGAGCGCCATGGCTGCCCATGGCAGGTGAAAATTGGCCCAGCCGTCGGGGACGGTCAGCTGAATGAGCGCCGTCATGGCTAGAATACCCAGCGCGGCAAACCGCGTGCCGAGGCCAAGAACAAGCAGTATAGGCAACACAATTTCGCCGCTGCCGGACAGGAACGCCATGACGTTAGGGGCGGGATAGGCATATTCGCCGCCGAATAGATGGAGACGGAACTCTTCCGTGAAAAGATAAACGGCGCTGTCGGAGAGTTGAAGGAAACCATCCCATTTGGTCAGGCCGGACCGGAAGAAAGGTACGGCGACGGCGATACGCAGCGCGAATAGCGTAAGCGACGCCGGAAACCGGGCAAGCAGTCTCGATGTGCTGTCAACAAGCTGGAAAAATGAACGCAGCGCCGGATTGGCAACTGGGATCACATCAGTATCATTCATGGTGTTGTCTCCTATTGGTCAGCATAAAGAGCAATGACCGCACCGGCGCTGACGAGGCCGGTCAAATTACGGGCGAGATCAAAATCACCGTCAACCTCAAGGCCAGATTCCGCGGCCACGCCAAGGGATTTTCCCGCAAGCAGGGCAGCGGCAAAGTCGTACCCCCCCGCTGGAAGGCAATGGATCAGAACCCCGGCGTCAGGACGCAGCACGAGGACATCTTCCCCTTCCCAGTGTTCCGGACCATTGACCTCTCCATCGCCCTGGTGCGCGGCCCAGATTGCCGCGATTGGATAGGCGGAGCGGATGAGCCGCACCGAGGGGTGAAGGCTGAGCCGCGCTTCAATAAGATCAGAAGGCCGGTAAGAGGCGAAAGCCCTGGCGTTGAGAGGGATCGCTTCCGCCGCATGATAGGCCTGGCTCCAGGCCACTTCGAGGCGCGCGACATCCGGCAGATAGGGCAGTTTGCTGGCTGGCTCGAAATATTCGATAAAGGCCGGGAATTCGTCCCCGTATATCATTAACAGCGGTGACCGGGGCTTGTGCGACGTGACAAAAATATGCGCTATCGCCCGGAAAAATTCTTCACCGACAAGCCGTTCGGTTACCGGAAAGCGCGCGCGAAGCGCATCGGTCAAGCCTATCATCACATTGTTCCGGTAAACCGAAAAACGCCGCAAATCCGGTTTGCCCCGGCGTCCCAGAACATTGGCCGGCACAGGCAGGCCTGGATCGGCAAGCGCCAGAGCGAAGCTTTGCTGGATATCAGAGAGCGTGCGAAGCATAGAACGCCTCCCTGTGATCGGGGAGGCCGTTGGAGGAGCCCAGCAATCGTTCGGCACGGCAAGCTTCAGCGAAAAGGACTGGCCATGCCGGTATGTCATTATCCCATTCAATCACTGTTGGAATGGGGCTCAGTTTATTCAGGACATGGACATAAAGCGCCCAGACGTCCGTTCTGACGGGGGAATCATGTGCATCGATCAGCAGCCTGCGGCCTTCATCGTCATGTGTTTCCGCAAACCCGGCCAGATGAATCTCACCCACATGTTCAATTGGAAACGCATCGAGATAAGCCAGCGGGTCGTAGCCATGATTGGTGGCGGATACTTCCACATTATTGACGTCAAGAAGAAGGCCGCAACCGGTGCGGGCCGCAACCTGGGTCAGGAATTCAACCTCTAGCATGACGCTCTCGGCGAACAGGATGTAGGTCGAAGGGTTTTCGAGCAGCATGCGCCGACCGAGCTTCGTCTGAATTTCGTCGACATGATCGCAGACCCGCTCCAGCGCCTCGCCTGTATAGGGGATGGGAAGCAGGTCGTTGAAAAAGCCCATATCGTGGGTTGACCAGGCGAGATGCTCGGAAAAAAGAGCCGGTTCATACCGTTCCAGCAGTCTCTTCAGGCGTTCGAGATGCTCATGATCCAGCGGCCGGTCTGCACCAATCGACATGCCCACACCATGGACGGAAAGCGGATAGTGCGACCGGATGGCCTCAAGATAGCGATGCGGTGGCCCCCCATCGCCCATGTAATTTTCAGCATGGATTTCAAAGAAGCCGATGTCCGGCATAAAATCGAGGATTGACTGGTAATGCACAGGCTTCAGTCCGACGCCAGCACGTGCCGGCATGGCCTTTGCCTTCGGTAAGGTTCTCCTGGCAGTCCCGGTCATAACGAACCCCTATTGCTTGTGCCGATCCGAAGGCGCTTTCGACGCCCGGCAAGCCTGCGGGCTTGCCGGGGACGGAACGTCACGTGACGTGTGGATACCCTCAGGCCTTCGGCACATCCCGGGACAATTCTTTTAGGGCGCCTTTGCGTCCATCGGGCAACTCTATGGACTCACATGTCCCCTTCGGCACGAGCTTCCAGGCGTTGCCCTGGTAGTCAACCCTGGAGGTGGCGGCGCAGGTGGTGCCCGCACCCGCCTTGCAATCGTTCTGCCCTGACAGGGCCACGCCGAAACACTTTTCCTTTGCCGCATCTTCGGCGGACGCCGGAATCGAAAGCAGGGCCAGCGCGCTGGCAAGCGAGCCGATAAGGGCAATATTGACTGTACGACGGTTCATCTTCAATTCTCCTTGTTGTGAAGCCTCAGACTGGACTTGAACTGGTTTGTCGTTCAAAAAGCCGCATTTCTTACAAAGGACACTGACTCTGCGCCTCTGCAATCAGATGCGCAGAAAGCCGCTTGAATAAAAACTGCACCCGGAACAAAAACATGACAGGCCCAGGATGCGTCCGGAGAGCGCCGGAACGAAGTCACTTTTAATATCGACTACCATCCAACTGGCCCAAATCCGCCAGTTGGATGGAATAGGGCAGCCGGTTCAGGCTTCGCCGCGCGCGGGATAGTTTTTCCCGGTGACGAATTTGATTGCGCCTGCAATGTCTGCAAAACTCGGCCGGGCAAAGGGCATGGTCTGTACGGATGCCGCGTAAAGCGTCCTGTCGGGCCGTATCAGAAAGATGCCCGGTTCCAGAAACTCTGCGGGTTCCTTGTCTGAAATCGCGCGGGAAACGCTGAGGCCCCATTCGCGCCCTTCGGCAATCGACATGCCATAGGCGACCGTCAGCCTGTCAAGTCCCCAATGGTTCTTTGCCTCGGTGGCCCGCTCTGCGGTGTCGGAGCTGACTGCAGCCGGAATAACGCCCAGAGCAGCGAATTCGTCTGCGCGCTGATTCAGATCGGCGAGATAGTTTTTGCAGATGGGGCAATGCAGCCCGCGATAAACCACGAGCATGGTGAAAGAATCCGGTTTCTGCGCGGAGAGAACAAAGCTGTCGCCGCCGGCCGTTGGCAGATTGAGGTCGGGCGCAAGTTCTCTTGGACGAATGGTCATGGCGTTCCCTTTCATGTTTACAGAGGCGGGTTAACAGGTGTCAAAATTATGGATGGCTCAGGCGCACTTCAGCGATGCTTGGCGCCGCTCCATCCGTGCCCGGAAAGACGGCTTTCCGCATGCTGCATTGGTGACGTCTCAAGCGGCGTCGCCAATGTGTCGTTCCATCTGTTGAGAAATCCGAACATGGAAATGATGGCGACGATCTCGACAATCTGCGTCTCCGAAAAATACCGTTTGAGCGCATCGAAATCCCCGTCGTCAACTGCGTTGGGAACCTGCGCGGCAAGCTGCGCAACGCGAAGCGCAGATCTTTCGGCCTCCGTATAGAGATCACTTGTTTCGTAGTTCCATATTGCGTCAAGCTTTTCCGTCCCAATGCCGGAATGGGCGGCCAGTTGATGGGTATGCGCCTGACAATATTGACAACCGTCGGACCGGCTGACGATAAACGCTATGAGCGGCGATAACCCTTGTAGAAGCGTTCCTCCCTGCAAAACCGCTCCGAGCAGCGTCGCGAATGCCTCAACAAGTTCCGGCTTTCGCGCCATGATGAGGAGGCTGTTGGGAACGTAGCCCAAGGTAGATTCCATAAAATCGAGCACCGGCTCGAGTTGGGGAACATCGGCCCGGTTCAGTGGCGAAAGTCTTCTCATTCTATCCTCCCTGCTTATGTCCGATATAAAGTGCAACCTAAACATCTGAAGTCATGCCGGAAAACATCCGGCCGTTCTTCTGTGAATATCCGAACCGCCTTCTTCAGTTGCTGCCCACGACAGGAGACTGCTGTGCTTTTTGCCCATTTAGCTCCAGAACTATTGCCCTTGACGCCTGAATCTGCCTGGCCATGAGTTTTCCCAGATCTTTCTGCCGTTCAGTCATTTTTGATGACAGCTTTTTCAGGGCGGGTTCGCCGAACTCCTTGTAATCGTGAGAAATTGCGAGAGAGTAATAGGCATACGCCATGACCAGGTCCGCCTCGACCCCTTCGCCTGACTCAAAAAGGCTAGCCAGGTTAAATTCCGCATCCGGCTTGTTACTCATAGAGGCCATATAATACCATAGCAGCGCCTGGGTAAGATCGCGCGGCGCCAGTTCTCCATTGTCGTAGATGGCGCCGAGTTCGAACTGGGCCCTTGCGTCTCCGCGCAGCGCACTAAACCGGAGATATCTAAGTGCAAGCGCGGGATTTTTTTTAGTCACCAGAGCATCGACATACGTTATCCCGAGATTATAGGCGGCGCCCGCGTGCTGCGCATTCTCGAAGGCGTGAGACCAGACAGCCATGGCCTCCGGATATAAGCCGCGTTTATAAAGGTCCAGCCCGAAATGTTCGGTATATTCTTCACTGGATTTCGGCATTTGCGAATGATCAAGTTCTGTACCCCCGGCCATGGCATTGGCGGGAGTAGCCGCAAGGCCAAGGATGGCAAGCGAGCCGACAAGGGCAATATAGACTGTGCGCCGGTTCATCTTCGATCCCCCTTTTTACGAAGCCGCAGACGGGACTTGAGATGGTCTGTCGTTCAGAAAGACGTATTTCTTACAGTGGGCACAAACTTTTCGCCCCCGCAATCAGATGACCGCTGCTGCTTGCGGACAGCTTCATCCCCGCAATCCCCGGATGTAAGAAGCGGTAAGCCTGTGCGCCGGCGTTTCAAAAATTTGTCTGCACTGGCCGAATTCGATCAATTTCCCGGCGCGTTCAGGCATCCAGAAAAATGCCGCGTAATTCGCGATCCGTCGCGCCTGGGCCAGATTGTGTGTAACGATGACTACTGTAAAGCGATGCCTGAGGCTTTCGATCAGGTCTTCCACCACTCCGGATGAGAGAGGATCAAGTGCGCTGCACGGTTCATCCATCAGCAGCACTGACGGTTCAAGAACCAGGGCGCGGGCAATGCACAGGCGCTGCTGCTGGCCGCCAGAAAGCGCGAGCGCCGGAGAATCGAGCCGGTCCCTTACCTCCGGCCACAATCCGACATCAGTTAACGAGCGTTCCACCCTGTCCGACAACTCGGTCCGGTTCCTGATCCCATGTTCCCTGAGGGGCATTTCCAGATTGCGGCGGATTGAAAATGGAAACGGGTTCGGTCTTTGAAAGATCATGCCAATTTGCCGCCGCAGCGCCGCCACGTTGAGCGAAGGAGCGCGCACGTCCACACCCCCAAAGTGAATGCTTCCTTCCACCGTGCATCCGGGGATAAGGTCCGTCATCCGGTTGAGCGCTGACAGAAGGCTTGTTTTGCCGCACCCGGACGGGCCGATCAGCGCCGTGATGCAGCCCCGGTAGATATCGAGCTTGACATCCGTCAGCGCGGCTTTGCCGCCATAGCTGATGGACAAACCGGCAATTTCAATCACCGGGACCGGGTCACAGCATGGCGGCCCCTGTTCCACGCGGGCGATCGTATAACCGGGAGCCTTCGTTTCATTCATGGGCAGAACCTTCTCACCTGTGTTTGGGGCTATAGCGTGACAATCCTGCGTGCTGTCAGGGAGTCTGTTATCCACTTTGCCGCGCCGTTTATGATGAAGAGAAAGACAATCAGGGCCAACGCGGAGGCATAGGCGCCAGGATCGCCCCCCGCCACGTTCATGGAAAGATCATAGATGTGAACCGAGATTGCCCGCCCCGAATCAAGCAGCGAAGCGGGCATGCGATCGACATATCCGCTTGTGAATATCAGGGCCGCGGTTTCCGACGCGGACCTTCCAATGCCCAGCATCAGCGCGAGGACAAGTGACGGCGCCGCCGCAGGCAGGAGAATTTGCCTGAGCACCGCCAGGCGTGACAGCCCGAGAGCAGCGGCGCCATTGCGCCAGTCACCGGGCGTCATGCGCAGCCCCGCTTCGGCAACCCGGATGAATACCGGCAGCACCATGCAGGCAAGCGTCAATCCGCCTGAAAGTATGGAAAATCCAAGACCAAGCCAGATGCAGAAAAAGGCGTTGCCGAAGAGGCCAAAAACGATGGATGGCACACCCGCCAGCACGTCGAGGCTCAACCCCACCGCACGGCCGGGCAGCCCTCCACTGCGGGTGAATTCGGACAAAAATATTGCCGCCCCAAGCCCAACCGGCACAGTAGCGGCGATTGCGACGGTAAGGATCAGTGCGGTGGAAACCAGTATTGGGCCAATACCGCCGCTCCGGCCAGAATTCCCGGGCGCGTCAATCAGGAAGGACAAATCGAAACGCGGCGCGCCGTGCATCGCGATATCTGCAAGCAGCCAGATGAACACCCCGGCAACCATGGCCGCCGCAGACCAGATCGCAATCAACACCCCCCGATCCCTGAAAACGCGGAGCATGGCCTGTTCCCGCACCGCCTCAAACATTGAAAGACCATCCTCCACCCAGGCGTCTGGAAACCAGGACAAAAAGCAGAACCAGTAAGGCCACCATAAGCCCGGACACGAACAATGCCGCGCGATGGTCCCCCATCGCATAAGCCATTTCCAGAGCGATGTTCGCGGTGAGCGCCCGCACCGGATCGAACAGGCTGACTGGCAGTCGCACGACATTGCCGGTGACCATCAGAAGCACCACGGTCTCGCCCAGCGCGCGCGCCGCCGAAAGCAGCACGCCTGCCATTATGCTTCCTTTAACCGCAGGCAGGATAACGCCCAGAATGGTGGACTCACGCGACAGCCCGAGCGCCGCCGCACCGCGAAGATAGGATTCCGGCATTGCATCAAGGGCTGCTTCCGTGGTGAGTGCGATGGTAGGCAGGATCATCAGGGCCAGAACCAGAACCCCGGCGATCAGGCTCGCGCCCGGAGGCTCAATCCGGCCGATCAGCGGAACCAGAACCGTCAACCCCCACAGACCCAACACCACCGAGGGGAGGCCCGCCAACAGCAGCAGCGCCAGCCGGAAGGCCGAGGCAAGGGGTGCGGCGGCGTAGAAACGGACAAAAAGCGCTGACGCCACGCCGAACGGCCCCGCCAGCAACACCGCGCCTGCCGCGATAGCCAGCGACGCCGCCACCATCGGGGCAAGTCCGTAAAGCCCTTCAGCTGGATGCCATGCAGGGTCCGACAGTAATCTCAAAAGACCGATCCGCTGCAACACTGGCCAGGCCTCCTGGAGCATGAACAAGACGATCAGCACCAGAATGCAGGCGGCGGCCGTGGACGCAACCGCAAGCACACGGATCAACCATGTGTCACTCCGCGAAAGGGGCAAAGTATTCTGCTTTGATGAGGTCATCTACATTCCTGGAACGGGCAAAATCAATGAATCGCCTGGCCAGCCCCTGAGGTTCCGATTTAGTGACAAAATTGAGAGTCCGAGATAGCGGGAAGCTGCCGTTTCTTACATTTTCGACGGAAGGGGCCACGCCGGACATTGGCAACAATTTTATTGGGGTACCCTGACCGGCTTCAAATTCGGCGGCGCCAATTGAAACATACCCAATGGCGCCGGGGTTGCCGGCCACGGTCTTGACGCCCTGCGCATTGTCGCCGATCACCACATGGGCCTTGATCTCACTGTTCCTGAGCTTGAAATAGTTGAGGAACAATTCAAGCGTCGACCGGCCCTCGGCCTTGTTCACCACTGTGATCCGGCCAGGCTTTCCGCTAACATCTTTCCAGTCAGTGATGTTACCCTTGAATATCCCGGTGATTTGCGCATCGGTCAGGGACGGCACAGCGTTATCCCTGTGAAGGATAATGCTGACGCCATCGCGCGCAACGCCGAAAAATTTAAGATCGGATTCGCCGGGATTTGGCGCGCGGGAGACCATGCCAATGTCTGCAATTCCGGATCGCGCATCGCTGATGCCTCGTGACGAACCGCCGGACTGCACATCAATTCGAATACCGGGATTAAGCGTTTCGAAGCGTTTGCCAATTTCAGCGGCAAGGGGCGCGATTGTACTTGATCCTGTCAGGATCAGCCTGGCTTCATCCGCCCGTGCAACTGTTCCGCTCCACAGCAGCAGGGCTGTAAAAAGCATGGCCGGTCTGGCGGCGGCAAAATGCTTTCGCATGTCTTTTTTCCTTTACCGGCAGGCATACCTAAAAAGCTGATGGGCAGGCGCCATGCGCCTCAGCAACATGCAGAAGGCGAAGCGCCAGCCGGAACGTCTGTTTCCATGAACGGGATGGCGGTCCCGCAGCCAGGGAAAATTCCGTAATGCTGGTCAAAATTCCCGATAAATTCGAAATAGTCCGCAAAGCGGCTTTCCCGCAGCATCCGCCACGTATTACCACACACAAGAAAAACGCGCCCTCTTTCAATGCTGTGGTGGCTGTCAAGCACGAACACATCAGGCGCTTCCGGGATACCGCCGCGATAGATCACGGCCTGCCCATGGTCCTCGCAAGCCGGTTCGAGTCCGCCGATCTTGAACAGCCGGTAGGTCGCCGAATAGAACCGCGCCGCGCCTAGCCTGCCCGAGATTTCAGGGTCGGTAATTTCAAGGCGGCGGCTGCTCACTAGTCTCGGATCCTTGAAGCCTGCGGCTTTCGCGATCGTCAGAAAGTCATTCCAGTAGAGCGCGCCGCCAAGGCACTCGCCATAGATCACTGGATCGTCCGCAATTCCGGCGTCAAGGCGGCGATCCGCATAAACATCCGCGAAGTAAAACTCTCCGCCCGGTTTCAGCAGATCGAAAACGCCCCTGAAAACGGCTGGCTTGTCTGTGGACAGATTGACCACGCAATTCGAGACGATAACGTCAAAGCTCGATGGTGGCAGTCCGAGATCGCCGAGCCTTTCGATATAGCCCTCAAGGAACGAAACGTTCGGATGCTGGTGACCAAACCGGCGCATATGCCAATCTGTGTGCGCGCGGGCCGTTTGAAGCTGATCAGGCGTCATATCAACGCCCGTCACCTTGCCGGCAGGCCCCACCAATTGAGACAGGGCATAAACATCACGTCCCGAACCACAACCAAGGTCAAGCACCTGCGCCCCCCGGAGCAGGGGCGGGCAGACCAGACCGCAACCATAATAGCGCTGGGTTACTTCGGGATGAATGCGCGCAAGCAGCGGCTTCAGCCAGCCGGGCGTTGAGGATATATCGCAACAGGCCGATGTTTTCAGATCGCCTGAGGCCCGCAACTGGCGTCCATAATAGTCCTTGACGATGTCATGCATAAAAACCAGTCCCATCCAATGCCGCTATTATCCGGAACTGGTTTGTCGATGCTTACCAGCTGTTTCTTACAAGTCATAAAAATGAGCAGGGCTGTCCGCGGGGGACAAGGTGAAAATCGGCAAAGCCTGCATGGGCCGCTTCGCCCGTGTTATCCGTATCCGACGCTATCGCCAGCGAGGTGATCTCGGCTTCCTTCACATTGAAATTGGCGGTAAAATCGGCTTGGATATCACGTTGTTCGATGACCCACTGGCCGGCGCGCCGGGATCCGGATTCAACCACGATCATGCGGGCCCGGTCTGTATAGGCGTTCCAGCGCTGCGTCCCCACTGGATAACGGTTGTCCCAGACATAGTTAAGCGCGGCGTCAGGCGCGTCCGGACCGTAGATGGCGCGCCCAAGCTTCAATTTCATACGGGTACTGAAACTCATATCAGAATCCGCAAGCTTGAATGTGATATAAACCCGCGCCGCATAATCATCACCGCTCTTTTGCGCCATGTCGGCAGAGGCCAGCGGCGCGTCGATCCGCCAGCGCCAGCACAGCACCGGTGTTCCCGAAAGATCAACTGCAACAGGGCGCGCCAGCAGCGCCATGCTACGGACCGCCACCGCCTCGATTGCGGCAATTCCATCCCATTCACGCACGCGATATTGGGTGGCGGGTATTTTCTCATCAAACCGGACCAGCCGCCATGGAGCGGGCGGATCGGACAGCACCTCATCGAAACGGCCTAGCCAAACCGGCTCTCCGGCCAGAACCGGCCGATGCAGCAAACACAACAGGATCGAGATCAGGAATATCCTGGACGCCTGCCCCGATGCAGGGGAAAGACCATAGCGGCGCGGCGGCAATGAAAAAATGGCGTCACATTGCTTCACCGGAAACCGCCTCATTCATTCAGGGCCCCGCCACAACTGCTTCCCTGTCCCGCCGTGCATCCATAACAATGGCCGGAGACACGGATGCCGCGTGCTGCAATGTCTTCGCCAATCAAGTCGCGCAAATGGGGCCTTCCCTCACCTGCCAGCGGCAATCCCAGTTGCTGATTAAAATCGCAATCATAGAGATATCCCCGCCAGTCTACGCTGACAAGGTTCCGGCACATGACATTTGCGAGATTGGCGGCGGCGAAATTATCTTTTAGAAGCTGCAGGTAATCGTCAAACTGTCCCCTGGAGATCAGCGTGCTGCCAAACCGCTTGATAGGCATATTG
>CAMTVX010000049.1:0-3222 GCA_947085295.1 uncultured Alphaproteobacteria bacterium
ATGTCCTGAGCGCCGCAGAAATGATTCAGTGCGCGACCATGAAATATCATTACCCGCAATTGTTCTCGAAATTGCCTTTGAAAGAGCTGGAACGCGAATTGCGCGGGGTTATCGGCTTGATTTTACAGGGAATATCAGGGGCCAAGCCGTCGCAGACGGTACAAAAAGGCGCCCAGCTCGGGTAGCACCCCGACACTTCCAATAAACATTTTTCATGTTATTCATAAGAATTCTGAGCGCTGTCATATTTGCAACAGCCCGTCGCACCCCACGCGGCCATTAAAAAATATCAAATTAAATCAATGGTTTAATTCATCTGATTTAGCCAGACGGAAGCTGCCCCCCCGAACTATGGTCAGGGGGATGAAAAAAATGCATTCTGTAGTAAATATTTTTCAATTCATTCATTGTTTTTTTACAGAACCTACCTTATATAGAACCTATGGCAGCAAATACTGCAGCGCACCTGGTACAATTCCGCAGCGCACAATTGTAATTTTGGCTAATCGGCCAACCAATGGAGGACATTATGATGAGCATATTATCAAACGTGAACACAAATGAGATGTTGGGTAAATTGTTCGGTTTTGGCATCTCGCTGTATGCGATCGCGCTTTTGGCGCAGGTGCTTCAAAGCTACAGCCTGGTATAAGGCCAGGGAAATTTGCGGCAACGCAACATAAGAGGACGCATAAAATGAAACAGTACATTGTTCACACACGGTTCGAAAAATTGGCAGTTGTTGCAGGTCGTGCAGCCCTGGTGGTCTACGCCATCGCGGCACTACTGCAAGGTGTAGGCGGGGGCTTGGCCTAACAAGGCCGCCCCAATCAGAAGAAGGAGCATGTCATGGCTCAGGATAAGATCAAATGGCGTGAATTGGCCCACGCGGCTTTGCCGACGTTAATGGGCGGACTGTTATGGAGTTATCTGGCTGCCGCAATGTTATACGGCGCCATTCAGGCCTAATCAGCCTAAGCGATTGCCTTCGCGTCCCCCTCCCCCCCCCTCGGGACCGAAGGAAACTGTAACGCCGGAGTGTTTATCGCTCCGGCGTTTTTTTTGCGCTAGCCGGGAATAGCGGGGTTTGATAGTGTCTGGTGCAATTGGATCGCAGCATATGACGATCCTTTTTTATCTTTAACACCCCACAGGGAAGACGGAGAAAATCATGGCCGCGAAGACACTCGAAGACTGGCAGAAAATGCGCGATGGGCTGAGCTATCGCAATCAGGCATTTATCGATGGCAAATATGTGGATGCGGTTTCCGGCAAAACCTTTGAAACCATCAGCCCCATTGACGGGCGCGTGCTGGCCAAGATTGCCGAATGCGACAAGGCCGACGTGGATATCGCGGTCAAGTCCGCACGACGCGCGTTTGAGGCTGGCAAATGGTCCGAAGCCGCCCCCGCGCATCGCAAGGCGGTCCTGCTGAAGCTGGCCGCGCTGGTCCGGGAAAATTCTGAAGAACTGGCCTTGCTGGAAGCCCTCGACATGGGCAAACCGGTCATGATGGCCAAAAATGTCGATATGGCTGGCGTCGCCAATAATTTTCAGTGGTATGGCGAAGCCATCGACAAGATTTATGACGAAATTGCGCCCACCGGCCCCGCAGGTCTTGGCATGATCACCCGCGAACCGGTCGGCGTGATCGGCGCCGTGGTGCCTTGGAATTTCCCGCTGATGATGTCGGCGTGGAAACTGGCGCCCATGCTGGCGACCGGCAACAGCGTCATTCTGAAGCCCGCCGAGCAATCGCCGCTGACCGGGATCCGTCTGGCCGAACTGGCGATGGAAGCGGGCATTCCCGAAGGTGTGCTGAACGTGCTGCCGGGCTATGGCGAAACCGCCGGTCAGGCGCTGGGCATGCATATGGATGTGGACGTGATCTCGTTCACCGGCTCAACCGAAGTGGGTAAATATTTCCTGCAATATTCCGGCAAGTCCAACATGAAGGCGATCTGGCTGGAATGTGGCGGCAAATCCCCCAACATCATTATGAAGGACGCGCCCAATCTGGACGCCGCCGCACAGGCGGCCGGCATGGCGATCTTCTTTAATTCCGGTCAGGTCTGCCTGGCCAGCTCACGCCTGCTGGTTGAAGAAGGCATCAAGGATGAATTCCTGGAAAAAGTGAAGGCTGTAGGCCAGTTCATGCAGCCGGGCGATCCGCTGGATCCGAAAACCATGATGGGCACGATGGTCGACAAATCACAGACCAAGCGCGTGATGGACTATATCGAAGCCGGTCAGAAAGAAGGCGCGAAGCTGGTCATGGGCGGCAAGCAGGTGCGCCAGAACACCGGCGGCGAATATATCGAACCGACCATTTTCGACAATGTGAAGAACGATATGAAAATCGCGCAGGAAGAAATTTTTGGCCCGGTGCTGTCGACCCTGACCTTCAAGGATACGGAAGAAGCCCTGAAAATTGCCAATGATTCGATCTATGGTCTGTATGCGAACCTTTGGACCAATGATCTGACCAAGGCGCACAAAATGGCCCGCAAAATCCGCGCCGGTTCGGTCAATATCAACAATACCGGCGGCGGCGGCCTGGTGATGCCGTTCGGCGGTTACAAGCAATCCGGCATTGGCCGCGATGGCTCGCTGCATGCGCTGGATAAGTTCACCCAGTTGAAAGCGACCTATATCGCGTTGGGCTGATCAATCCGACCTGCATGGAAAAAAGGCTGACCCATAAAATGGTCAGCCTTTTTTTTGGGCGAAATTTAATTCGGCCGGCAACCGGATGCCTTAACCCAACGGCTTTATGTTTGGCCCCATCGTCCTCCAGAACACAATATTGTCATCCTGAACGAAGTGAAGGATCCCGCCGCAGACAAGATCCTTCACCTCGTTCAGGATGACAAACCGGGGGCTTGATGCGGGGCATTTAATAGCGCCGTTGGTATTATCGCCACATCCTGGCGACCGCTTTTCCGGCAATACATGCCCCGGCCAATGCTGCGCCGGCCAGCAGCAACGCATGGTCGGGCTGCGATAGTAAATGCGCCAGCGCGGCCATGATGCCTTCAATGCTGGCATGCGTGCCCGGATGCGCCTGTGCCGCTGTGGGAAGGATCAATAAGGCCGCAAAACCGGATTTGTACAGATAGTTCATTTGTTTCTCCTATGGTTGGTGTGTGAGTGCTGCTCGGTTTTCGATAAAACTGATCACCGCATCCTGGCCAATTCCGCCGCGCAGATTGGTGAACACA
>CAMTVX010000050.1:0-53575 GCA_947085295.1 uncultured Alphaproteobacteria bacterium
GCGCGAATATCCCAATATTGATCCGCCAATCATTCTGGTGTTTACAAAATATACCGGCGCCAGCGCCGAAGTGATGGAAAGCCAGGTTACCCGTGTGCTGGAGGAATCGCTGGCGGGCATTGAAGGCATCGAATTTATCCGCTCCATATCGCGCCAGGAACTAAGCCAGATTTCGGTCTCATTCCATCTGTCGCGCGATCAGGAGGCCGCCGCAAACGATGTGCGTGACCGGGTGGGTCGCGTGCGCGACAGGCTGCCCACCGAGATTGATGAACCGCTGGTGCAACGCCTGGAAGCCGATTCCGAACCCATTATCTATATGGCGTTTTCCAGCGACCGTCACACACCGCTGGAGGTGACGGATTTTGCCGACCGGTTCGCCAAGGACCGCCTGCAATCACTCAGTGGCGTGGCCGAGGCGCGGCTGTTTGGCGCGCGGCGTTATTCCATGCGCATCTGGCTCGATCCCGCACGGCTTGCCGCCTACAATCTGACGGTACAGGATGTTGAAATTGCGCTGCGCGGCCAGAATGTCGAAGTGCCTGCGGGGCGCATCGAAAGTGCACAGGTTGAGTTCAGCGTGCTTTCGCAAACCGATATGCAGCAGCCTTCTGAATTTGAAGAAATCGTTCTGAAACAGGCTGATGGCTATCCAATACGGCTGCGCGATGTTGGGCGTGTGGAACTTGGCCCCGATGAAGAACGTATCATTGTGCGCTTTAACGGGCGCGAGGCAGTGGGACTTGGCATCGTCAAGCAATCAACCGGCAATCCACTGGAAATTTCCAGGGCTGTGCGTGGCGAAATACCCAAGATTGAAGCCCTGCTGCCGGAAGGCATGCGCTTGCAGATCGGCTTTGACGCGTCGATCTTTATCGAGCGATCAATTGAATCCGTGTACTGGACAATTCTGGAATCGGTTCTGCTGGTGGGCCTGGTGGTGCTGCTGTTTCTGCGCACCCCGCGCGCCACATTCATTCCGCTGATCACGATTCCAGCATCCCTTATCGCCGCATTTGCCATCATGGCGGCACTCGGTTTTACCATCAATACGCTGACATTGCTGGCGATGGTGTTGGCCGTTGGTCTGGTCGTGGATGACGCCATTGTCATGCTGGAAAATATTTTTCGTCATATTGAAGAAGGCGTGCCCCCAATGCAGGCCGCGATGCAGGGCAGTCGCGAAATTGGCTTTGCCGTCATCGCCATGACCATCACTCTGGCGACAGTATATGCGCCGATCGGCTTTCTGACCGGACGCAGCGGGCGGCTGTTTATCGAATTTGCGTGGACGCTGGCGGCAACGGTGTTGATATCAGGATTTGTGGCACTGACACTGACGCCCATGCTGTGTTCACGCCTGCTGAAACACGAAGAAAAACATGGCGTCATTTATACTGGCATCGAGAATGCCATTATTAATGCCACCGCCGCCTATCAGCGTATTCTGGGCCAGATACTTTCACGCCGTTTGATGGTTATGGGCGTGGCGGCGGGTTTTGTTGTTGCGGGCGGCGCTCTGTTTTTAACCCTGAAAAATGAGCTGACCCCGGTCGAGGACCGCAGCGGCATTGTCGGCGTGTTTATGGGGCCTGAGGGCGCCACCATTGATTACATGGACAAATACGCCGCAGGCACGGAGAAAATTTACGGATCAACGCCAGAAGTACAAAGCTATTTTTTGGTGGTCGGCAACCCGATTATCAATAATGGCATTACCTTTATTAATCTGGTGGACTGGGCTGAGCGGGATCGCAAGCAACAGGATATTGTGGCAGAAATGGGCAAGCGGCTGGGCGGGTTGCCCGGCGTCATGGCGTTTCCCATGAACCGGCCATCGCTGGGTCAAAATCCCGGTTCGCGCCCCATCTGGATGGTGCTGCAATCTTCTGACAGCTATCAGGAAATTGAACGCATGACGCAGAATGTGCTGGCGGAAGCGCGTAAATATCCGGGCTTCATCAACCTCGACACCAATCTGAAACTGAATAAACCGGAACTGAAAGTTACCGTCAACCGCGACAAGGTGCAGGACGCCGGCGTTGAAGTGGTGACGGTTGGCCGCACGCTGGAAACCATGCTGGGCGGGCGCAAGGTCACGCGCTTCAAACGCGAAGGCAAACAATATGACGTGGTGGTTCAGATGGCCGATCTGGATCGTAATAATCCCGATGATCTATCGCAGATTTATGTGCGCGGGCGTGATGGCGCAATGGTTCAGCTTTCCAATCTAGTGGATGTAACGGAATCGGTGGCGCCGCGCGAGCTGGTCCGGTTCAATCAAATGCGTTCTGCTGAAATCAATGCCTCGCTGGCGCCGGGATATTCGCTTGGCGAAGCCCTGGCGCATCTGGAAAAGGTGGCCGAAGCAACGATCCCGCCCGGTGTTCAGATCGATTATATGAGCCAGTCGCGCGAATATAAATCTGCATCGGGTCAAATATATTTCATATTCCTGCTGGCGCTGCTGTTCATCTATCTGGTGCTGGCGGCACAGTTTGAAAGTTTCACTGATCCCATCGTTATCCTGCTAACCGTGCCGCTATCCATGACCGGTGCGTTGCTGGCGCTTAAACTTTCCGGCGGTTCGTTGAACATCTATAGCCAGATCGGGCTGGTCACCCTTGTCGGGTTAATCACCAAACACGGCATTCTGATTGTGGATTTTTCCAACAAGCTGCGCGCCGAAGGAAAGTCCATCCATGATGCCGTGATTGAGGCTTCGGCGTTGCGCCTGCGGCCAATTCTGATGACATCGGGCGCCATGATCATGGGGGCCGTACCGCTGTGCCTGGCAAGCGGCGCCGGGGCGGAAAGCCGTCAGGAAATCGGCTGGGTTATTGTCGGCGGCATCAGTCTGGGAACAGTGCTGACGCTGTTCATTCTGCCCACGGTCTATACGCTGATCGCGCGGTTCCGCACCATAAAGCCTGTGCCGACAATAACCACGCAGGCCATGCCAGCGGAATAATTGCAAATGAGCGAGGAAAAAACGGCTGCGGGCCAGTAGGGAAAAATGGCGAGAGTGACGGGACTCGAACCCGCGACCTTCGGCGTGACAGGCCGACGCTCTAACCAACTGAGCTACACCCCCATAAGGCTTGTGTATGCCAGCCCCCCGGGCAATGTCAAGCAAGCTATCTGCCATTAGCAAATTAAGGGTTCATATGATGAAAGGATTGCGTGGTTCGGACGCTTAACTCTCGTATCATTATATATATTTTAAGTATAATTATTTAATTGAGTGTATATCTGGTTATGCTTTCTTATTAAGAAATATACGCACTGCCAACCTCTTTAACTTTGAAGGCCCCGATTAATGAATGACTGGACATCCGGGTATATTGCTGACGTAGGCTACACCTATGGTTATTATGGCGAGTTAAACCCTTTGCGTGAAAAGCTGGCGCTACTTGCTGCGGGCTATGATGTCGCGCGCTGCAAAACCGCATGCGAACTGGGCTTTGGACAGGGGATTTCGGTAAATATACACGCCGCCAGCCAACCGGAAACAACCTACTGGGCGACGGATTTCAATTCTGCACAGGCGGGTTTTGCACAGTCTGTCGCCAGCGCATCGGGCGCCAATGTTTCGCTTTTTGATCAGTCCTTTGAAGAATTTTGCGAGCGCGATGACTTGCCGGGCTTTGACAGTATTGGCCTGCATGGCATCTGGAGCTGGATCTCTGATGAAAACCGCGCCACCATTGTTGACTTTATCCGCCGCAAGCTGAATGTCGGCGGCGTACTGTATATCAGTTACAATACACTGCCTGGCTGGGCGCCGATGGTGCCCATGCGGCATCTGTTAACCGAACATGCCGCAATCATGGGCGCGCCGGGGCAAGGTATTGTCGGGCGTATCGACGGCGCCATATCCTTTACTGAAAAGCTGATGGCGTTGAACCCGCAATATGCGCGCCACAATCCAATTATCGTGGAACGTCTGAAAGCCATCAAGGATCAGAACCGGCATTATCTGGCGCATGAATATTTTAACCGTGACTGGCGTCCCATGCCGGTGGCGGAAATGGCCACATGGCTGGAACCCGCAAAACTTAATTTTGCCTGTTCCGCGCACTATATGGATCATATCGACGCAGTGAATCTGACCCCTGATCAACAGAGCTTCCTGCGCGAAATCCAGGATACGCTATTTCGCGAAACCGTTCGCGATTTCATGGTCAATCAGCAGTTTCGCCGTGACTATTGGGTCAGAGGCGCGCGCAAACTTACTTCGCTTGAATTGGTAGACACCTTGCGCAGTCAGCGTTACGTGCTTGCCGTTCCACGAAAAGATCTTTCTCTCAAGGTCAAGGGCGCGCTTGGTGAGGTTGAACCAACGGCCGCGATCTATGATCCGATCCTGGACGCATTATCTGACCATCAACCAAAATCGCTTGGCCAGTTAGAGCAAGTGGTGAAAAATAATAATATCAATATGGCCCAGTTGCGCGAAGCGGCAATTATTCTGTGCGGCAGCGGCATCCTGCATCCGGCACAGGATGATAAACAGATTGCCAAGGCCAAACCCTTTACAGACCGGCTGAACAGATTTTTGATTGATAAATCCCGCAGCAGCAATGACGTGGCCTATTTGGCAAGCCCGGTTACAGGTGGTGGGATTACTGTTCCAAGGTTTTCACAAATGTTCCTGAAGGCCCGATCCCTGGACAAAAAAACACCGGCAGAATGGGCAAATGTCACCTGGCAAATTCTTGCCTCACAGGGCCAGCGTATTCTGAAGGATGGCAATACAATAGAAAGTGCGCAGGAAAATCTTGATGAATTGACCGTGCAGGCGAACAGCTTTTCCGAGAACCATTTACCCTGCCTGAAATCGCTGGGTATAGCCTGACCCCACGCGCCGTGCTATTCATACGCACAGGATACAGTGTTCACTATCGCTAAAAAGCAGGTTTGATATGTTGAAAAATGCCCAGCCCATATCGAAAGAAACACACCTATATAAACGCCTGTTGCCGGTCCCTTCCTATGCCTATGCGGGCAAAACTGCCATCGTGCCGTTGCTTGGGGCCGAGTGCGCACAGGCCATACATAATTTCCCCATCGTCTTTGCGCCGTACGGGGAATCCTATGTGCTGATGGGATTGCTGTCATTGCAACCCGAACGGAACATGTTTGTTTCCGCCGAAGGCCAATGGCTTGGCTCATATATACCTGCGATTTTACGCCAATATCCTTTTGCCGTTGGTCTTCCGGCCGAAGGCGGCGAACCAATTTTATGCGTTGATTCAGATTCTGGTCTGATTTCAGAAACAGATGGACAGCCACTGTTTGAAATTGACGGCACGCCATCAGAAGTCATGCGCAAGGTCATAGAATTTGTTGGCGAGTTGGAGCGTAATCGCGCCGCGACAATTCGCGCCGTCAACGTACTGGTTAAACATAATTTGATAATTCCCTGGGATATTACGTTGCAGGCCCCACAGGGACCACAAAAGGTGAATGGTATATTCCGGATTGACGAAGCCGCAATGAACGCGCTGTCGAACGAAGATTTTCTGGAACTGCGTCAGTCCGGCGTATTGCCCATTGCCTATGCGCATCTGCTTTCGCTGAATTGCATAGATGTCCTGGTGCGACTGTCAAATGCGGGCGCGCCAAACCAGACGGCGGGAAAACCGGCGCCGCTTGCTGCTGCCGTCGATACCAATGGTGATCTGGTGTTCAATTTTTAGCGGATTGTTTCAGGCACGCCCGGGACAGCGCCAGAACCTCTGTGGAAATTTTATCCCACGAAAATTGTTGCTGCGCCGTTCTGAGCGCACCTTCTTTTAGCATTCCCAGAAATTGTTCGTCTCCGGCAAGCCGCCGGATTTCTGACGCAAGCGCCTCAGGGCTGGTATCCGCCGCCACCAGTCCGTTCACCCCATGTGTGATTTGTTCCGGCAACCCGCCTATAGGTGTGCCAATAGCGGGTACACCCGCCGCAAACGCAGATGCGATTACCCCCGACTGGCTGGACTCCAGATAAGGCAGAACGATGATGTCCGCCTGTGTAAAAACCCCGTCCATCTTATCTTCGGGAACCCATTTATTATTCACGGTAATGTCAGGCAGCGCCCTGACTGCCGCCATGACATCGCTCATATCCCCTGCCCCGGTAATCTGCAAACTGGACGCCACCCCCTCGGCCCTCAGAATGCCATAAGCTTCGATCAACCGTTCCAGCCCTTTATATCGGACGATCCGCCCAAAAAATAAAATCCTTAGAGGCCCCGAAACTTTCTGCGACTGAACGGGCTGAATTGCCGGATCGGATAGCGGCCCCAGGGGAATAACCGTTATCCTTTCCGATGCGATATCATGCACATCACTTAATTGCTGCCTCACATAATTGGTCAGCGCAATATAACCGTCGGCATTGCGGAATGGTTGATAAAACCAGCTTTTGAAACCTCCGTTTTCGCCTGGATGCAGAACCGCATCATGCACAGTATTCAGAAGTATCGCGCCGCCACCCGATATGGAGGATGTCATAAATCGCGACCATAGATGGCTCATTGTCGAATTTACGACATCAATCCGGTTACGCCGCAAAAATCTGGAAAATTTCCAACGCGTGGACATTATATTCAGCGACATAAAGAACGCCGACAGCAGACCCGTATATGTTTTTATTTCCTGCGTTGGAACATTCAGGGCTCGAAATTCTTCGATCAGTTCACTATCTCTGGATACGGACAGGTAAACATCAACATTGTGCTGGCGCATTAGCGCGCGGGCAAGCTCAAGCGTATAGCGCGGCCCGGCCCCCCGGCGCCCCCAGTGCCACAGGAGAATTTTCAATCTGTCAGAAGGCCGTTCCTGCTGCGTCATAGTATCCTTCAAATAATAACCATCTGAAATCTTCGTCCAATGTGATGTCTGAATGCATAAAAGCTGGGCTTCGCTGGCGTACTAATTCAATATACGAGTCAGATAAATAGCCTTAAATGTGACATAAATGCGACCTGATAATGCGGAAGGATGCGGATTGCGTTGATCAATAGGCGTAAAACTGTTGCGCCACATTACTTTACCCAGGAGATAGTGCCAGGTGCCTGAAAACAAGACTTTTCAATCACTGCCCCGTAATTTTAGCCAAATCAGGTCCGCAATAATGCTGGCGACAGTGATTATTGCGGTAATTTTCGGCAATATTGCTCCGGCATCCGCGATTTCGCTGATCCGTGATGCGGAAACCGAAGAGTTGCTGCGCAGCTATTCGACAGCGATCTTTGCTGCCGCAGGGCTAAACCCAAGGTCGGTAAACATATATCTGGTCAATGATAATCGGGTAAACGCCTTTGTCGCGGGGGGACAGAATGTATTTTTCACGACCGAGTTATTGCTTGAATTCGATACACCCGGCGAGGTCAAAGGCGTTATTGCCCACGAAGTTGGGCATATCGCGGGTGGGCATCTGGCGCGTACACAGGATGCAATGAAGGGCACGGGCGCCCTGGCCATCGCCTCCATGGTGCTGGGTATTGGCGCTGCTGCGATGGGCGCGCCTGATGTTGGCATGGGCATCATTACGGGTGGCGGTCAGGTGGCGCAGCGTAATTTTCTGGCCTATAGCCGCTCTCAGGAATCATCGGCCGATCAGGCTGCGGCAAACTACCTCGACACCATCGGCGAATCCACTTCGGGCCTGATCGAAGTCATGCGTAAGTTTAGCGGACAGGACGCGCTGAATGCGCCTAATCAGGATCCGTTTGTGCGCAGCCATCCCATGTCACTGGATCGCATGGGTGCGCTTGAGTCACGGCTTGAAAAATCCCCCTATCACGATCGCAAGGATCCACCGGAATTGATCGAGGCGCATCAGCGCATGCAGGGAAAGCTGTATGGTTACGTCAAACCTTACACTCAAACCTTACGCAAATTTCCGCTCAAGGATACCAGCATCCGGGCACGGTATGCGCGTGTGATTGCAAATTATCGGCGCGGCGATACTGAAACTGCATTACGTGAAATCGACGCTCTGATCAACGAAGCGCCAGAAAATCCCTACTATCAAGAGGTGAAGGGACAAATTTTATTTGAAACTGGCCGCATTAAAGAGTCGATTCCGCCGCATGCAAAATCCGTTGCGCTAAAACCGGACATACCCTTGCTACGGGTAAATCTGGCCCAGGCGATGCTTTCAACCGAAGACCCGGCTTTTCTGAAGCCTGCGATGCAATCTTTGCAAATGGCGATGGCGCAAGATCCGGAAATTACATTTGGCTGGCATCAGTTGGCGGTTGCCTATGCCAATGATGGTCAGGAAGGCATGGCGGCGCTGGCAAGCGCAGAGCGGTTCTTTCGTTCAGAAAACCGGCGTGACGCCTACATTCACTCTCAACGCGCCATGAAACTGTTGCCGCCAGGCTCTCCCGGAAATTTCCGGGCGCAGGATATTTACGACATGGTAAAACCAAAACACCGGGGCGATTATATCGAATGAAAAACTTGTTTGTGCGCAAAACATTGCTGTTAACACTAACTATCCTGTGGCTTTCACCCATCCCTGTCATCGCCCAGTCCACGACACCGGACAAGGCGGCCACCAAACAGATGATCCAGGAAGTACTGGAAGAAAATCCGGAAATCCTGATGGAGGCGCTGGATAGTTTGCGCAAGAAGATGGAATCCGGTCAAATGCCAGGTAGCCGCGAAAATTTAAGCAAATTGCGCAAGGAACTGGAACGTGATCCTGGCACCTTCATCGCTGGCAATCCCCAGGGTGATGTAACCGTCATAGAGTTTTTTGATTATCGCTGCGGATATTGCAAACGCGCCCAGCCGGTAATTCAGCAGTTACTTAAATCAGATGGCCGCATACGCCTGGCGCTGAAAGAATTTCCGATACTGGGTCCGGATTCACTCATCGCGTCACGCGCTGCCATTGCCGCCATGCGCCAGGATAAATACGTACCCTTCCATGATGCGCTGATGGTAGCGCAGGGCGCGTTGAGCGAAGATCGGGTATTGCGAATCGCCACTGAAAATGGAGTGGATGCGGTACGGCTCCGCAAGGACATGGACGATCCGAAAATCAGCGAAATCATCAAGCGAAATCATGAAATTGCCGAAAGTCTTGGTATTTCAGGAACCCCTTCCTTTATCATCGGCGACACGCTGGTGCCTGGCTTTGCCGATCTTGAACAATTGCAAAAGCTGGTCACCGCCGCGCGCAGTGAATGTTTGACCTGCTAAACAGAAGGAGGTGGTTACCATGACAACACAGGAAAATTTACGCCCGATCGCCACTAAAATACTTTTCGAAGACGATGAGGTTCGGGTGTGGGATCAGGTGATTGAGGAAGGTGAAACTCTGGGCAAACATCATCACGAACTGGATTATGTGATCGTGAATGTGACCGATTCAGGGCCGTTTGACGTAGAGTTTTTTGATGATCAGGGAAACGCCACGAAACAGCGTTTCGATCTTCCCGACGCCAGGCGTGGCGGTTCGATTCTGGTCAAGAAAGGTCATGTGGAAATTGCCCATAATCGCGGCCCACGTTTTCGCGCCATTCTGGTGGAGCTGAAAGATCCGAAAAACTAATTACGGCAGCAGAAAATAGGCCGTGAGAATGCCATTTTCATGCATCATGTTGAGCAGTTCGAATATCGGAAATGCTGTGAAAAACATTGCCGCGTCGCGCATGGATTCGCGCAGCAGACGCGGCTGCGTGGTAATATATTCCGGCTCGATCCAGTTCTGCCATTTTGGCCACCAGCGTGGCGTTTTTTGCATATATTCATGATAAACATTGCCGAATTTATGCAACAAAAAGGCCTCTTCGCGCGCCACGACTTTCGGATAATACAGCGCGAAGCCAAGTATCAGCAGCACCAGCAAGGTCACCATACCCGACTGCAATCCAATCCCCGTGATGCCAATGAATGAAAATACATAGAGCGGGTTGCGCACAATCGAGAACGGCCCCTCACAGATCACTTCATCATTCTTGCGGCCACCAATATAGGCCGAACAATATGCGCGCCCCAGTACGCATAAAATTACCAGAACATGCCCCATCCACTCCATAAGCTCATGCGCCACGCCATCTTCGGCCAGCATGCCCAGAGAAAAAATCACAAGCGGCAGCATGGCAAATACAAAGATGCGGGTGTGCAGGATACGCGCTTTAAGCAATGGCAGGACCGGCTCAGACAACGGGCCAGATTCAGACATACATGAGAAGCCTCTGCTTGCCGACTGGCGCTAATTCCGCCCAATCGGTATTAGGAAGATGTGATCCCCGTTGCGGTCACAGGCCGCAGACGCGCAGCGTCCATTTCCTGTAGCAAATTTGTTTCAATAATACCACGGATTTCGTCAGTATATTTCTTGCCCAATACGGAATACCGGTCCAGATATTTGATAAGCTCCGCGCCCGACGGAACTTGCCCGCGCGCCTGTACATTGGCCCGCTGGTTGCGGAATTTTGCATAAAGCCTATGGGTATTGAGATTATGCAGATAAGCGTTGACGCAGTCTGACAGCGTTGAGAAGCTACGCACTTCGTAATTGGCGTCAGGATCGCGACCAGTCTGAATGAGACCGCTGCCTGGTCTCCAACTCACCTGCCCAAACACCGCATTGCCCTGCTGGGCGAAACGCGATGTGCCCCAGCCCGATTCCAGCGCAGCCTGCGCCAGCGCCAGCGACACAGGAACCGTATCCACCCGGCGCAGCAGTTCCTGCCAGTCGCCATTTTTGGGATCAAAATCATCCAGCCCATATTCCGCCGCCAGACTAATCACCCAGGACTTGTTCACGGCATAAAGGTTGCCGCCACTCAGCACCTGCCCGGCAAACTTCTCCAGACGTTTGCGGTCAGCCATGATTTTCTCGTTTCCGGCCAGCACCAATGGCAGCATCACCCGGAAAAAGTCACTTTTGCGGTCCCAGGTGGAATCACCCTCTGCCAGGTCACGGGGAAGGCTGCGCAGATATAACCGTGGCACCTCATGGCGCGCCTGTGTGCCCCCGCCAGCCACCGGCAACGCATAATCAAGGGCGGCAAAATGGCTTTGCAACTGCTGACGGTCACGCGGGGCCACCATCAGGACAACATCAAGCGACTTTGAACTGGCGAAAATCTGGTTAGACCCCTGCGCAAGCGTGTCCCACCAGGACGGGCCAGCCGTATCGGCCACCAGCCGGGACGGGCCGCTCAATTGCGCCAGCTTGCCCAGCGAGGGAACCGTGGCAAACATAGCCATCACGTAAGCTGCGACAACGGCCACACCCAGTAACGAGACCACAGTGCCTGCTGCGCCGGCCAGTATCCGTTTGGCGATGTTCATGCCTACACCCTTCACTGGTAATCCCCGGATGGGGAGCCAATTAGTTAACAAAACATGAAGGGAGTGTACCTGCTGCGGGAGAGGGGGGCAACCCTTTGGCAAATCTATTATGCCAAGTCATTGAAATCATTGATTAACCAAAGATTTTTATAGTTTCGAATCTGTTAAGACTCTGACATGGCCGGGGTTCTGCCGGGTTATTCAAGGGGTTAGCGAATGGTTAACCAACCTCCTAACTGACCTGGCGCACCTCTTCGACTTCCGGGATATAATGCTTGAGCATATTCTCGATGCCGTTCTTCAGGGTAATGGTCGAGCTTGGGCAGCCCGCGCATGAGCCTTGCAGATGCACATAGACGACACCTTCGGAGAAGCTGCGGAATACGATATCGCCGCCGTCCTGCGCCACTGCGGGCCGCACCTTGGTATCCAGCAGCTCAATGATCTGCGCCACGATATCACCATCTTCGCCATCCGCATCGTACTGGTGCCCACCGGCCGAAGCGTCCTCGGCCAGCATGACCGGCTTGCCGGATGTGAAATGCTCCATAATCGCGCCCAGGATCATCGGCTTGAGATGATGCCATTCGCCGTTGGATTTGGTGACGGTAATGAAATCCGTTCCAAGATAAACACCGGTAACCTCGGCTATTTCAAACAGCCGCGTGGCCAGCGGGGAATTGGCGGCGGAGGCTGGACCGGGGAAATCCGCCGCCCCCGCTTCCAGTACGGTACAGCCAGGAATAAATTTCAGCGTGGCCGGGTTCGGTGTTGATTCCGTCTGGATAAACATGGGCCTCTCCTATGACGTAAATTTCAAAATATAAGGATATGTCTCATAAATGGCTGATGCGGCCCCTTATATCAACCCTTTATAAAGAAGGGTTTTAGGGCAAGCCGGGCCGGGTTAAGCCAGAAGTTCCTCTGCCGAAACACAAAGCGCGCCCAGCGCCGTCGCGACCGCCTGATAGGTCAGTTTGCCGCCCATGACGTTCAGCCCGGCCCGCAGATGCGGGTCGCGACCCAGCGCGCCTTTAACCCCGTGATCCGCCAGCGCCAGAATGAATGGCAGCGTGGCGTTATTCAGCGCAAAGGTCGAGGTGCGCGCCACCGCGCCAGGCATGTTGGTCACGCAATAATGCACCACGTCATGCATCTTATAGGTTGGCGCAGCATGTGTCGTCGGGCGCGAGGTTTCCGACGTGCCACCCTGATCAATAGAGACATCCACAAAAACCGAGCCGCGTTTCATGCTCTGCACCATTTTATCGGTGATCAGGCGTGGCGTGGCGGCGCCCGGCACCAGCACCGCGCCAACCACCAGATCTGCGTCCATCACATAATTTTCCAGCGCGTCAACCGTGGCAAAAATCGTGTTCAGCGTCGGCCCGAACTGCATATCAAGCTGTTGCAGACGGTGCAGGCTTTTATCCAGCACCGTAACCGCCGCCTCCAGCCCCATCGCCATGCGTGCGGCATTGGTGCCGACCACACCGCCCCCTATGATCACCACCCTACCCGCAGGCACGCCCGGTACACCGCCCAGCAGCATGCCACGCCCGCCCTGCTCCATTTCCAGACAATGCGCGCCGGCCTGAATGGCCATGCGGCCCGCAACCTCGCTCATTGGCGCCAGTAACGGTAGCCCGCCATTCACATCGGTCACCGTTTCATAGGCAATCGCCGTGCATCCCGATGCGATCAATGCCTGCGCCTGTGCCGCGTCGGCGGCCAGATGCAGATAGGTGAACAGAATTTGCCCCGCGCGCAGCATCGCGCATTCAGACGCCTGCGGCTCCTTGACCTTCACGACCATCTCGGCGCGGGCAAATATATCTGCGGCGGTCGCGGCAATCTCTGCCCCCGCTGCGCGGTAATTGTCATCGCTAAGTCCAATGGCCGCTCCCGCCCCCGCTTGCACCAGCACATTATGACCGTGATGGGTCAGCTCGCGCACGCTGGATGGGGTCATGCCGACGCGGTATTCATGCACCTTGACTTCTTTTGGCACACCCAGCAGCATGACAATTCCTTTCTATGTGAGTGCGGCGAGCGCCGCACGAAACCGGTTGGCAATATCCGCGATTTCCGTTTCGCTGATAATCAGTGGCGGCGAAAGCGCAATGGTGTCGCCCGATACCCGCACCATTATATCCTGTTTATGAAACGCATTCAGCATGGTTTCAAATCCACGCTTTCCCGGCGCATCTGTAATGGGCGCCAGATCAATTCCCGCCGCCAGCCCGATGGTGCGAATATCCTGCACATAGGGCGCATCGCGCAAAGCCTGAATGGCGCGCGCCCAGACAGGTTCCAGCGCCAACGCGCGGGCAAACAGATTTTCATCAGCATACAGATCAAGTGCTGCATGCGCCGCTGCAACCCCCAGCGGGTGGGCGGTGTAGGTATAGCCATGCATCAGCTCAATCACATGATCCGGCCCCTGCATGAATGTGTCATGGATGCCCGCGCGCGCCAGCACACCCCCCAGCGGCGCTGCGGCATTGCTGACCCCTTTGGCAAAACACAGCAGATCAGGCACAACGCCAAAGCGTTCCGCCGCAAATGCCGCGCCAAGACGGCCAAAACCAGTAATGACTTCATCGAATATCAGCAGGATGCCATGCGCATCACAAATCTGGCGCAGGCGTTGCAGATAGCCAACCGGCGGCGGAAGAACGCCGGTTGATCCCGCCATCGGCTCGACAATGACAGCGGCAATCGTGCTGGCGTCATGTAAGCTAACCAGCCGTTCCAGATCATCGGCCAGATGCGCGCCCCACGCAGGCTGACCATTGGCGAACGGTTGATGCTCACGTGAATAAGTATGTGGCAAATGATCGACGCCCGATAGCATCGGTCCGAAATGTTTGCGGTTATTGACCATGCCGCCAACCGATATGCCGCCAAAGCCCACGCCGTGATAGCCGCGTTCGCGTCCAATCAAACGGGTTCGCGCGCCCTCACCGCGCATGCGGTGATAGGCTATGGCGATTTTCAGCGCCGTATCTACCGCCTCGGACCCTGAATTGCAAAAGAACACATGATCCAGATCGCCCGGCGCCAGTGCTGCCAACCGGCTGGCCAGGCTGAACGCTTTGGGGTGGGCGAACTGAAATGGCGGCGCATAATCCAGTTGCGCCGCCTGCGCCTGAATCGCCGCGACGATCGATGGCCGACAATGCCCGGCATTGACGCACCACAGGCCTGCGGTGGCGTCCAGCACCGGGCGTCCCTCTGGTGTTTGAAAATACATGCCCGACGCATGATCCAGCATACGCGGCGCAAGTTTGAATTGCCGGTTCGGCGTAAACGGCATCCAGTATGCCGACAGATCATTGATACCAGTAGCTGGTTTTTTTACGGGTGCGTCATGCGACATATAGTTTTCTGCCTTGAGAACGCCTTGTTTTACTCTGCCGCCTTTTTGGCCGCTCTGCGTTGCAGGCGCTGCAACTGTTCCCACCCCAGATAGCCTGTGAAAGCATCGTCATTGAAATACAGCACCGGCCCGTCACAGATAAACAGATAGGTCGTGTCTTCCAGCGCCGTCGTTGCGCCATGCACCATGCCGTTCGGCTCATAGGTATAGTCGCCAGTTTCCAGCGTGCCGTCGCGCACCTGCAATCTGCCGGAAAGTATAAACGCATGGGCGGCGGAAAGATGCTTGTGCGGCGGCGCGACATAGCCCTTTTTCCATTTCAGCAGCACGGCCCAGCGCCCGGTTTCCGGTCCGGTCCACAACACCTTCATCCAGGCCTGCCCCGGATCGGTCTCGATCCACTCCATCTGCGACGAGCGGGACAGGCTGTCCATCAGTTCGGAGTTTATAGGTTTGATATCCTGCGGCAGCGCCATGACATATCCCCTTTTCTTATTGCGATTATGTGCGAGGCAAGGCTAACGCCGAAACGCCATCAAAGGCCAGTGGATTTTTATTTTACTGTTACTGCCGCGCTAAATTTACACGACCATCCTGGGCGTCACGCTTTAATTCAGCACCTGTTCAAAACTTGCCGGCGCAGGATCAATGACGCGCACGCCTTCAGTGTCAATTTCCATCACGGCCAGTCCACGTTCGGACAACCCATCCGCGCGCAACCGGAAAATGCCCTGAATGCCGGAAAATCCGCTGGACAGTGTAAGCGCCTCCGTTGAAAAACGCGTGCCCGCATCACTGCCCTGGGCGGTAAGCACCGCCGCCAGCGCTACCGCATCATATCCCAGACCGATCACCGGCGTCGGCATGGCCCCAAACGAAGACTTCATGCGCGATGCAAATGTGCTGGCGCTGTCCTGCAAGGATGCCGGAAACCAGCCACCAGTGAGCGCCGCTTCCTTGAAGATGGCGGACTCGTTCCATAATCCGGTTCCAAGATAGCGCACTTTTTTTGGATCAATTTCATAATAGGCGAGCAGTGGGGCCAGCGCGCGCAAATTCTCCCCGCCTTCCGCGACCAGCACGGCGTCAAAATCCACCTCACCCAACGTATCTCTGGTTTTCAATTCCGCCAGCGCCTGTTGCGCAAATGCGTCGGTACTTGGTTCAAGCCGCGCGATTTCTTGCGCCAGTTTTTGTTTGCGCACATCATAATCCGCAAGCTGACGAATGGGCGCATGCATCGACTGGCTGTTGGGTACGTAATAAACCAGTTTGGGCGATGCACCCTCTACGGCGGGCGACATCTGTGTGAACGCCTGCGCCACCCGCTCGCCATAGGGGGTGCGCGGTACCAGCGCCGCCACGCGCGTCAGGCCGCGCGCATTGGCATAGGACAGCATGCGCGCCACTTCCTGTTCCGGCGAAAAGCTCAACAGGAAAACCCCATTACCCGCCACACGGCGATCGCTGGAAAAGGCAATCATATTGCGGCCAGCCGCGCGCGTCACATTTGCAGCAGCGGCGACTTCTTCGGCAAACACCGGACCCAGTATAAGTTCTGCGCCGGCGGCAATTGCTTCCTGTGCTGCGCGCGCGGCGCCTGTGCTGGTGCCCTGAGTATCGCGTGGCAACAGCACCAGACGCGGATCAGCAAAATCAAACAGCGCCAGCTGCGCGGCCTGCAACAGGGCCTGACCGGTAGACGCGCGCGGGCCGCTTAACGGCAGTAAAACTCCAATGCGCACAATTTCCGAAGTCGACGCCGGATTGGCAATAAAAGATGGCAGCGGCGATGCGGGCGCGACGGGCGTATCCGGGGCTATTGTTCCATTCCACAAAACACTGGGCGGCGCGCTGGGCGCCGGAGCCGTCTGCGGCGCAGGCTCTGTCGATGGTGGCGTACTGCCACAGCCAGCAAGCGTCAGACATAAAAGCAGGACGCCGAAAGCAGAAAATCTGCTAGCGTGACAAATTACGCCAAACCGCAACCCAGTAAAGCCAGCAAGAAACCGTGCCAACGCATTCAAAAACAAAATCCACGCTCCCTGAAAATGCGATCCCGTCGCAAATCAGTACTAACCGGGGCTTGGGATTAAGTAAACCGCTTGCACCGGGTCTATATCTGGTGGCAACGCCGATCGGCAATCTTGGCGATATTTCGCACCGTGCGCTGCAAACACTGGCGGCCTGCGACGTGGTGGCCTGCGAGGATAGCCGGGCAACCGCCCGCCTGCTGCAACATTACGGCCTGAAAGTGCCGCGTATTGCCTATCACGAACACAGCACGCCTGCCATCCGCGAGGCGATATTGCAACGCCTGGCGCAAGGCCAAAGGGTAGCCCTGGTCAGTGACGCCGGAACCCCGCTGATTTCCGATCCCGGCTTCAAACTGGTGCGCGAGGCCATCGCACAGGGGGCCTATGTCAGCGCCCTGCCCGGTCCATCGGCCCCGCTGATGGCGCTGATCCTGTCGGGCCTGCCCAGTGACCGGTTTTTCTTTCAGGGTTTTCTGCCACCCAAGGGGGCTGCACGGCGCAGTCTGCTGGCAAGCCTTGGCGGCATTGAAGCCACCCTGATCTTTTTTGAAAGTGCGCGCCGTCTGCCGCAAAGCCTGACAGATATGGCGCAGATGCTGGGAAACCGTCCTGCGGCGGTGGCGCGCGAACTGACCAAACTATTTGAAGAAGTGCGCCGGGACACACTGCCTGCCCTGCGCGACCATTACGCTGCGGCTGGCCCGCCTAAGGGTGAGGTGGTTATTGTTGTGGGGCCATCTGTGGACGACAATGCAGACCCGTCTAACCGCGACGATGCCCTGGATGATCACCTGCGGGACGCGCTTGCCCGATGCCGGCTGAAAGAGGCGGTGGCACAGGTGGCGGCGCAAACCGGCCTGCCGCGCAAACAGGTTTATGCCCGTGCCCTGGCGCTTACAGGCAAACTGACCCCATGAACCCACCGCCCGATATACGGCGCAGCCGCGCCTATAATCGAGGCCTGAGCGCAGAATTTCTGTGCGTGTGGATGCTGCGGGCGAAGGGCTATCGCATCCTGGCGCGCCGCTATCGCGGTCCTGCAGGCGAGATCGACATTATCGCCCGGCGCGGACGCCTGATCGCCGCCATCGAGGTCAAGGCCCGCGCCAGCCTTACCGAAGCGCTGCAATCGGTCAGCCCACGACAACAGCGGCGCATCATCCAGACATTGTTATATTTTCAGGCAAAGCACCCGCGTCTGGCCGCGCATGACTATCGTTTTGACGTGATGTGGGTGGGCCCCCGCAAATGGCCAACACACATATTGGATGCGTGGCGCACATAATCACTATATATAGTAGGATAGATTCATTGCAGACGAGGAAGTCATGACCAGGTTCAGTTCGCAAATCCGGCGCACCGGTGCATCCGCATTGCCCGTTTTTGGGCTTATTCTGACGCTCCTGGGGACTTCCGGTTGTATACCGCTGGTGATTGCGGGTGGGGCGGCAACAGGAACGGCGATTGTTCAGGAACGCTCGGTTGGTGCTGGCCTGGACGACACCGCAATGCGGATCAATATTGAGGGCCTGCTGCAAAAAGAAGACAAACCGCTGGCCAATATGGTCGGGGTGGAAGTGCTGGAAGGCCGGGTACTGCTGACTGGTTCCGTGCGTTCGCCCGATGACCGCATCCGGGCCACCATGATTACCTGGCGCTCACCAGGGGTCAAGGAAGTGATCAATGAATTACAGGTAACCGACAAGGCCGGCCTGGGAAATCTGACCAGAGACACCTGGATCACGACGAAGTTACGGGCCCAGATACTTGCTGACAGCAGTATAACCGACATCAATTACTCAATAGAGACAGTAAATGGGGTTATCTATCTGTTAGGTATCGCCCAGAACCAGCAGGAGCTTGATAAAGTCAACAATTATGCCCGTAATATTTCCGGCGTTGTTCGCGTTGTCAGCCATGTTCGGCTAAAGGGGCATAGCCAGGTCTATCAGGCGCCATCAACCGCCCCGGCGCCCTATAGTTCGCGCGATGATGTGCAGGGCGACCTGCTGCCGCCCGGCGGAGTGCCTGCGACCGGCAACAATTGATGATCTGTCCGTCAATCGGTGTATTTTGTTGATCTTGGCATTTCACTACCGGCGCGGCTTCAGCTAAACTGGCGCGATGGAAAATAACGACACGCCCAATGATCCACCTGCATCAAAGGCTTCCCTGAACAGCCCGCATCTGGAAGTTCTCTTCGCCGCCGGGCAGGCAAGCGACGATGCGCTTGATGTTGCCGCCGTTGCGCTGGCGCTGGCAGCGCTGGATTGCCCGGATCGCGAACTGGCCCCCTATGCCGCGCATCTGGCCGAGATTGGCGCAGCAGTCGCCAGTGGATGCGCGAATGGCGATCATATTGACGCGCGCGCCGACGTGCTGGCGCAGGTGATCAGCCAGCAGTTTGAATATGTCGGCGATCAGACAAGTTACAACGATATGCAGAACGCCAATCTGATGCAGGTGATCGACCGGCGCAAGGGACTGCCGGTGGCGCTGGGATTGCTGTACATTATCGCGGCACGCATGCAGGGCTGGGCCTGCGCGGGGTTGAATTTCCCCGGGCATTTTCTGATCCGGCTGGAACTGGGCAGCACACGGCGCATACTGGACCCCTTCAATGGCGGCGTGAAAATGGAAATTCCGCAATTGCGCAGCCTGCTAAAAGGCATGGCCGGTGACGGCGCGGAATTACAGCCAGAATATTATCAGCCCGTCAGCAATCGCGATGTGCTGTTGCGGCTGCTGAATAATATCAAGGGGCGCGCCTTTCAAAACAATGATTTCATTCGCGCCTCGGATATTTTACACCGTATGCGGATGATTTCACCTGCGGCTGCGCATCTTGGCTATGAACATGGCATGGTGCATGCCCGACTTGGTAATGTACCCGAAGCGCTGTCCGCGATGCGCGCCTGCGTTGAACATGCGCTGGACCCAAAGCTGCGCCAACTGGCCGAACAGGCGTTGCAACAGCTACGCCTGAAGATGAATTAATCCGTTAACTGATTAAAATACACGGGAGCCAATTTGCCATGAAGCTTTCTGTCGCCATCCAGATGGACCCGATTGGGGGGATAGATATTAATGGTGACAGCACGTTTGCGCTGGGGCTGGAGGCGCAGGCGCGCGGTCATACGCTGTTTTATTATGTGACCAACAAGCTAAGCCTGCGCGAAAGCAGGGTCATCGCCAAGGGCCACGCCATCAGCCTGCGCCGCGAGGCAGGCAATCATTTCACGTTGGGTGCGATGGAAACCGTGGACCTGTCGCAATTTGATTGCGTGCTGATGCGCCAGGATCCGCCCTTCGATATGCGCTATATCACCGCAACGCATATTCTTGAGCATATTCATCCAAAGACCCTGGTGGTGAATGACCCAGGTCATGTGCGCAATGCGCCGGAAAAACTGCTGGTTACAAATTTTCCCTGGCTGATGCCAAAAACTTTGATCACGTCAGATGCGCAAGAGGTTGCGGCGTTTCGGGAACAATACCGCGACATCATCATCAAACCGCTATATGGCAATGGCGGCGAGGGCGTGTTCCGCCTGCGCGAAGGTGATGAAAACATGAATTCGCTGATCGATGTGTTTACGCAGTTTTACCGCGAACCGATGATCGTGCAGGAATATCTGCCCGCCGTGCGCAAGGGCGACAAGCGCATCATTCTGGTGGACGGCAAGCCGGCGGGCGCCATCAACCGCATCCCGGCCCAAGGCGAAACCCGCTCCAACATGCATGTCGGTGGGCGCCCGGAAGCGGTCGCGATTACCGCGCGTGACCACGAAATCTGCGCCGCCATCGGCCCGACATTACGCGCCAATGGCCTGATCTTTGTGGGTATTGATGTGATCGGCGATTATCTGACGGAAATCAACGTCACCTCGCCCACCGGCATTCAGGAAGTCGCCCGTTTCGGCGGCGCGGACATCGCCGCCCTGATCTGGGACGCGATTGAGGCCCGGATTGACGCGAACCGGAAGTAGGGTTTGCCCACTTCCGGTATCCGCGCAATAAACTAAACAGGTTAAATCCTAACCACCCCAGTTGGGCAGTCCGATGCGGCTTTTTTGTCCTGCCTGGCCAATATGCGCCGCCAGCGCCATAACCTGGGTTTTGCGGCCCAGACGGGCTTTGCGAACCTGACCAAGGGGCTGGGGACGCACTGCGCAAGTCGCAGATTCCGCCATTTTGACCGCCGCAGGCTTTCTGAAAAAATTGAAGGACATGGTAAATCTCCTTTATTTTAATGTTGTACCCGCTGCTTCAACTAAAAATGACGTTAACTATAAGAATAAGTCACGTCACAGATAATAAAAACGGCGCTCCTTTCGAGTTCTTATTAACGCATATTTTACCAATTCCTAGAAGTGATGACAATCACTTCCGACATAGAAAGAACTTGTTAACTATATTATTTTTCAATAGTGACTTTTTTGTCAGACGGCTCAAAAGTAGACAGTAATTCCAGCAGGTTACCGTCGGGGTCGCGGAAATATACCGACTGCCCCCAAACCCCGTCGGCGGCCGGGCGGGGCACCGGCCCATCTATTACCGCAACGCCGTGTTTTTCCAGCATGGCCGCTGCCGCTGCAATCGGCCCTTCCCAGCGGAAACACAAATCCGCCGATCCCGGCATCGGCTGGCGCGCATGCGGTGCGGCGGGCGATTTGGCCTGATGCACATTCATCCGGTTGGCCCCCAACTGCATGGATATCACCGGCACCTTGCCTTCGCGGAACTGTTTCTCCCACAAAATTTCCGCGCCCAGCACCGTGCGATAAAACGCCATGGTCGCCTCAATATCAGCAACCGTAATGGCGTAATGGTCAAAACCCCTGATCATGTTTGTCTCCCCGTGATTATGCGCTACTGTGCCACAAGCATGGGGAGCACAGCACAAATGATTGCGCGCGTCTATACGGTGGCGTTTGAAGGGGTTGATACGCGCGAGGTCGATGTGCAGGTGCAGATCGCGTCGGGTCTGCCTGCGTTCACGGTTGTTGGTCTGCCTGACAAGGCGGTGGCGGAAAGCCGGGAGCGGGTGCGCGCGGCGCTGGGCGCGATTGGTCTGGCTTTGCCGCCCAAGCGCATTACGGTCAATCTTGCGCCCGCCGATCTGCCCAAGGAAGGCAGCCATTTCGATCTGCCGATCGCGCTGGCGATACTGGTGGCGCTGGATGTGCTGCCGCGCGATGAGATGGTGGGCTATACCGCGCTGGGTGAGTTGTCGCTGGATGGCAATATCAGTTTTGTGCCGGGTGTGCTGGCGGCCAGTATTGGCGCGGCCGCAGCGGGACGCGGGCTGATCTGTCCCGCCGAATGTGGGCCGGAGGCGGCGTTTGCTTCGACCGGAGAAATCCTGGCGCCCCGGAGCCTGTTAAGTCTGATCAATCATTTCAAGGGCACGCAGGTGCTGAGCCCGCCAAAACCGCTGATCGTGATGCCGCTGGCGGCGGGTGGCGGACGCTTTGATCTGCGCGACATCAAGGGCCAGGAAACCGCCAAGCGCGCGTTGGAGGTTGCCGCGTCCGGGGGGCATAATCTGTTGATGCTGGGGCCACCCGGTTCGGGCAAGTCCATGCTGGCGGCGCGCCTGCCCGGGCTGTTGCCGCCGCTTGACGCGAGCGAGGCGCTGGAGGTCAGTATGGTGGCCAGTGTCGCGGGGGAATTGCGCGGCGGCGCGATCAGCCGTCAGCGGCCGTTTCGCGACCCGCATCATTCCGCCAGTCAGGCAGCGATGGTCGGCGGCGGCATGCGCGCCAAACCCGGCGAGATATCGCTGGCGCATCTGGGCGTGCTGTTTTTGGATGAATTGCCGGAATTTTCACGAAGCGTACTGGACAGTCTGCGCCAGCCGCTGGAAACCGGCGAGGCCGTGGTGGCGCGCGCCAATGCGCATGTGCGTTATCCCTCACGCGTGCAACTGGTGGCGGCGATGAACCCGTGCAGATGCGGCTATCTGTCGGACGCCGAGCGCGCCTGTTCGCGCGCGCCGCGTTGCGCGCGCGATTATCAAAGCCGGATTTCCGGGCCGATGTTTGACCGCATCGATATGCATATCGAAGTGCCTGCGGTTTCAGCGGCCGATCTGCGCCTGCCGCCGCCCGCCGAAGGCAGTGCCGAGGTCGCGGCGCGGGTTCTGCGCACACGCAACATTCAGACAGAGCGTTATCGCGGACTTGCGCCGAACGGCCAACCCATCCGCACCAACGCGCAGGCCGATGGCGAACTGCTGCAACGTGTGGCCCAGCCGGATGCGGCGGGCGAGGCGCTGCTGGCCCAGGCCACCGAACGCATGAAGCTTTCCGCGCGATCCTATCACCGCATGCTGCGCGTGGCGCGCACGCTGGCGGACATGGAAAATGTCGAAAAAGTCACCCGGGTGCATATTGCCGAAGCGTTAAGTTACCGGCGGCTTGATCTTGGGCAATGAGTGCGCCCGATCCATTGCGACATTAAGTGACAATATTAATATTTCAGACAAAATAAAGGGCATAGGATTATCCCATAAAACAGGATAGCTTCCGCCTCCTAATCGGACCGGCACGGGATCAGCGGTGAGACAAGGCGTATGACCAAAAGCAAGGAACAGCAGCATAACGGGCATCTGACGGCGCAAACGCTTACCGAAGCGTTACCCTATATTCAGCGCTATGCCGGGAAAACCGTGCTGATCAAATATGGTGGCCACGCCATGGGCGAGGACCATATCGCCCAGCGTTTTGCGCGTGACATTGTGCTGATCAAACAGCTTGGCGTGAAGCCGATTGTCGTACATGGCGGCGGACCGCAGATCGGTCAGATGCTCGACCGGCTTGGTATTAAAAGCGATTTCATCGATGGCCTGCGCGTCACCGACGCCAAGACAGTTGAAGTCGTCGAAATGGTGCTGGCCGGCTCCATCAACAAACAGATTGTATCCGCGATTAATAATGCGGGCGGCAAGGCGGTGGGCCTGTCTGGCAAGGACGCCAACCTGATCATGGCGCGCAAACTGCAACGCACCACACGCGATCCGCAATCCAATATCGAAAAAGTGCTTGATCTTGGCTTTGTCGGCGAACCCACAAAGATCAATCCCGATGTGCTGAAAACCATCTCCGATTCTGATCTCATCCCGGTGGTCGCGCCCATTGGCATTGGCGAAAAGGGCGAGACCTACAATATCAACGCCGACACGGCGGCAGGCGCCATCGCCGGCGCGGTGCACGCCATGCGCCTGCTGATGTTGACGGATGTGGCCGGCGTGCTGGACGAAAATAAAAAAATCATCCCGGAACTGAGCAAGGATCGCGCCCTGGCCATGATCAAAAGCGGCGCCATCAATGGCGGCATGATCCCCAAGGTCGAAACCTGCCTGGCGGCGCTGGCCGCAGGCGTTGGCGGCGTCGTCATTCTGGACGGCCGGGTCGAGCACGCCGTGCTGCTGGAACTGTTCACCGAACATGGCGTGGGGACGCTGATTTCTTAGGGCCGGGGCGGCAAACAGGCTGCTGATGGGGCTTGATGTCAGTTCTGAATTTATGCTATCATTGACTTCATATTGCAGAGAAAGAAGTCAAATGCCGGTAGTCACCGTTCGTAATTTGCCCGAAGCCACACACCGTGCGCTCAAGCTGCGCGCCGCCCAACATGGGCGCAGCACTGAGGCTGAAATCCGGAAAATTCTGGAAGACGCGGTGCGCCCCACGGCGCGCGTCAAAATCGGATCGGAACTTGCCGCCTTTGGCCAGCACTTTGGCGAGATCGATATCGATATTGTCCGGGATCAGACACCGGTTGATCCCGCCCGTTTCGAATGATCATTCTGGATACGAATGTCGTCTCGGAACCGATGAAACGCGGCGGCAATCCGGCGGTGCAAACATGGCTTGATCAACAGGCCGCAGAAACACTGTACCTTACGGCGACAAGCCTTTCCGAACTGATGGTTGGCATTGCAATCCTGCCGGACGGCAGACGCAAAGAAGGTCTTGATGGCGCATTAAACGAACTATTAGCCCGGCTTTTCGGTTCGCGCATCTTGCCATTCGATCAGCAGGCCGCAATTGCCTATGCGCCCCTGATCCGTCGCGCCCGCGCCGAGGGCCGCCTCATATCCGTAGCGGACGGCCAGATCGCCGCCATCGCCGCCGTCCACGGCTTCACGGTAGCGACCCGAGATACCGCACCCTTTGCCGCTGTTGGCGTACCGGTCATCAACCCCTGGGAAGAATGATTGCGGCACTTCGCGCGGAGGAAAAAAGGAAATTAAAGGGTAGCGTCCCCTTTAACCAAAGGGTAGCGTCCCCCTTTATCTCCCTTAGGAATTAAAGGGTAGCGTCCCCTTTATATCGCGTCCCCCTAGTCATTCCTACCCCCGCGACTTTGGTTACAGTATCTGTGAGTTAGGCGCGCATTTGATGGGATAGTCTTTCCGCCACGCCAATAATGAACGATGTGATCCACGGCGGCATCTTCGCTGGTTTTTATTTCTTGGCTGCATATCCGGCAAGTCGGGTTGCTATCCCATAGCTGCTTCTTAAAACTGTTTGTGAAGCAGCGAGTTTCCGGACCAACATAACCAAGGAGTTCTCGAAGCGCACCCCTCCATGTCACATTTCGATAAGCCATTTTCTCTGGTGTATTGGTGCCCCATTTCAACGAATCAAAGAATTTTTGATCTGTCGTGACCAGGTTGATAAACTCTTCACGAATGGCGTCCGAGTTTTCTACCACAGTCTGCTTGCTGTAGTGTGCGAGCCCTGTCATCAGAATTTCAAACACGGTGCTGCTAAACCGCGATTCCCATTGCCCATTTGGATCCTTTTCCCCGGTGGCCCTTGCCCACGATCTAAAGGGACGCTCCCCAAAAACGGATACGCACTTAGCAAGGGATTCCCGAAAATCTTTCTCGTGTATTTTGCTTCGTTCGGGCGATAAATTTGCTTTTTCTCGCATGTAATCGGTAAGGGCTTTTTCGTAATTTCGTATGCTTTCCACGTTGCCATAGAAAAACGTAAAGAATCGAAGGATGAGTTCCTCGCCTTTCATCCGTGCGTCGGGTTCCTTCCATCCCAAAGCGGAGAGAAAATCTTTTTGTGCCGCGAGTTCCTTCAACATTGAATTAAAGCTTCCCCGGCAAATACAGTTTCTGAGTTCTTGTTTGTTCAACTGAACTGACCCCGTATTGAGTCTTTCGAACATATCGAATTTTAAATTAGGGGGACAAGAGGCGTCTAATACTCTTCCTGTAATCTGATAATTATCGAATAATTTTTTCAATTCTGGGCTTAAATCTTTAAAGCGTTGCCCATTAAGCTTGCCAAGGATTAAAAGTTTGGCAAGAGGGAACTTCCCGTCAATAAAATGTACTATTGTTGTAAGTCGCTGCTGACCATCAATGACCTCGTGGTTGCCATCGACAGTTTCGGCAAGATACACAACTGGAATTGGCAATCGCAGAAGGATACTTTCGATGAATCGCCGTTGTATTGCAGGCGTCCATACATAGCCGCGTTGAAAATCGGGTTGTAATTCTAATGTACCCTCTTTGTAGTGACGATATACTTCATTTATCGACCATTTGGTGTCCTCCCATCTGATCTTGCTTGGGTCTTCGCTTATAGCGATACTCTCTTCGTCTGTGGCTGTTTCAGGTTGAGTATCTATGAGATTTTCAGAATTTTCAGGCTCGATCTGGAGGGAATGAGATGAAGTGGTTGCTGATTGTAAATCCGCGCGCGACATTGATTGAATTGACGCTGCGATAACAGTCGGCTCGAATGAACCATCGAGGGAATTGCCGTTAAGTACGGCATCGGGGTGTAACTTAGCATGACGCTCGGTGGTGTTTTCATATGATTCAATAAATTGTTGAACAAAATACTTAATATCCGCTTGAGTGATGCCGCCAATTGGCACTTCATAGCGCATCACTTTCCAACGGCGACCGCGAGGTCCGGCAATCATATTGAACCAGCCGCGCCTGTCTGACGCGCTTGCGTCGACCTTTATGAGTAGTTCGCGGCGATATCCAGGCGACAAGGCCAAGCGCAGGACTAACGGGCGCATTCGAAATGTCTTCTTTATCCCATAAAGAAGGGCGCAAGGTCCGTCTGATTTGCAAGAGATATACTCAGGATCAAGGCGCAAGGCGTACCGATGCAACAGCGAAATGGCGCGGAGCGCATCAGGCGAAACCGAGCTAAGAATTGCTTCAACATCTGAGCGATTTACATCCTCAGACCCAATGCCGTCGAGAAAATCATTGGCGCTCAGGAGTATTGATTCCATTTTTATGTATCCTTATCCGGGAATAAAGGGGAGGAATAAAGGGGACGCTTCCCTTTTTTCTTCGAGGTGTTGGCATGTCTCACCTCTCACAGCTTATTCATCTGCGACCCGCCGCGCCTTACAAAGCAAGACGGGCCGCGAACACTATCCGCCCTACCGCGCCGCCTGCTTGGCCTTTAGTGCGGGCGAATGCTTGCCATATTCCAGCCGGGCGATGGTGCGGTTGTGCACTTCGTCGGGGCCATCGGCGATGCGCAGCGTGCGCACGCTGGCATAGGCGCGGGCCATGCCGCTGTCGGTGGTCACGCCGCAGGCGCCGAAGGCCTGGATGGCGTCGTCGATGATTTTCAGCGCCATGTTGGGGGCCGCGACCTTGATCATGGCGATTTCGGTGCGCGCCAGCTTGTTGCCGGCCACGTCCATCATCCATGCGGCCTTCATGGTCAGCAGGCGGCACATTTCGATATTGGTGCGCGCCTCGCCAATGCGCTGCTCCCACACCGAATGTTCGGCGATGGGTTTGCCGAACGCCTCGCGCGACAGCAGCCGCACGCACATTTTTTCGAGCGCGCGTTCCGCCACGCCGATGATGCGCATGCAGTGATGGATGCGTCCGGGTCCCAGGCGGCCCTGTGCAATTTCAAAGCCGCGCCCTTCGCCGAGGATAATATTTTCAGCCGGCACCCGGACATTTTCAAACTGAATTTCCGCATGGCCGTGCGGCGCATCGTCATAGCCGAACACCGGCAGATTGCGCACGATCTTGACGCCGGGGGTGTGCGGCTCGACCAGAATCTGTGACTGCTGGGTATGGCGGCTGCCTTCGGTGCTGGTCTTGCCCATCACGATGAACATTTTGCAGCGCGGGTCGAGCGCGCCGGACGACCACCATTTGGTGCCGTTGATCACATAATGATCGCCATCACGGGTAATGCGTGTACTGATATTAGTGGCGTCCGATGATGCGACATCGGGTTCCGTCATGCAGAACACCGAGCGGATTTCACCCGCCAATAATGGTTTCAGGAACTTTTCCTTCATCCAGGGCGCGCCATAGCGTTCCAGCACTTCCATATTGCCGGTGTCGGGCGCGGCGCAGTTGAACACTTCCGGCGCCCAGCTTACCCGCCCCATGATTTCGCACAGCGGCGCATATTCCAGATTGCTCAGCCCCGGACCATGTTTGCTTTCGGGAAGGAACAGGTTCCACAACCCCTGCGCCTTGGCCTTGACCTTCAGGTCTTCAATGATTTGCACCACCTGCCAGCGGTTGGTTCCAAAGGCCGCCATCTGATCGTAATAGGTCTGCTCATTCGGATAGATAAAATCATCCATGAATTTTTGCAGCTTTTCCATCAAGCCTTTGGTGCGGTCACTATGTTCGAAATCCATGCTCAAGCCTCCCCTGTTTCTGTCTAATTGCGATGCTGCACTTTAACGCTTTGTTGCGAAGAAAGCACGTAAAAGCCCCTGCGCGCGAAGTGCGTCAATACCGCCGTATATTTCCGGCGCATGATGGCACGTAGATTGTGTGAAAAAGCGCGGCCCATGCGCCACGCCACCGCCCTTTTCATCGTCCGCCCCATAATAAAGCCGCCGGATACGGGCAAAGCTGATCGCCGCCGCACACATGGCGCACGGCTCCAGCGTCACATAGAGATCAAGACCTGTCAGCCGCTGATTGTTAATCAGCGATGCCGCCGCCCGGATAACCAGCATTTCCGCATGCGCCGTCGGGTCATGACCGGTCAAGGTGCGGTTCCCGGCCCGCGCCAGCACCGCGCCGGACGCCGGATCAACAAGCACCGCCCCGACCGGCACTTCGCCCAGATTTGCGGATTCCTCGGCCTCTTTCAGGGCCAATTGCATGTAATTATTGCTCATGGGCCGGAGAGTATGGGAAAATTACCGAATTGGCACTAGGATCGTCACGATATATGTTGACCGGCACACACAGCTACCTGATTCGGCGAGCAAAACTAGGAGACTGCGATGTCCAAGCCCATGTCCAAGCCCATGACAATTTCCCGGATGATCGAACTGGCCAGGGCCGTGAAAATGACCGAGGAACAATGGGAAGAACAACGGCGCAGCTTTGCCTTTGGCAATGTGGCTTTTGAGAACCCCAACATTACCCGTGCAATGATCGACGAGGCCGCTGACAGGCTTAAGGGCCAATAGCCATTGCCCGCAGGAAATACCGGGGATGACGAAGCAGTCAGACGCATCATCCAGATGGAGAGTGACAATAGCGTCAGGCAAGCCGCCTTGGCTGACGCTATCATCAAAACCTATCTCGACCCGGAACGGCCATTCGCCTTAAGGCCGTCGCTTATCCTGCAACTGCAAAGCGTCGCAGTGGATGGCCTTATCACCAATCCCGGACAATGGCGAAGCAGTCAGGTGGGGATCACGAAAAGTGCGCACACACCGCCCGGCCCGCATCTTGTTGAGGCTTTGGTGCAGGAGATGTGCGATTACGTCAATGACAATTGGCATGAGAAAACCGCCCTGCATTTAGCCGCTTATATTATGTGGCGGCTGAACTGGATTCATCCGTTTGCGGATGGAAATGGCCGCACCAGCCGTGCCGCATCCTATATCGTGCTGTGCGCCAATCTCAGATTACTGCTACCCGGCTCACCCGCAATACCCCAGCAAATACAAGAGAACAGAACAATTTATTTTCATGCGCTGGAAGCCGCCGATGCAGCCTGGAAAATGACAGGAAATATTGACGTTTCAGTAATGGAAAACTTATTAACAGGCATGCTTGCCGCACAATTGCTGTCTGTCATTGAAAAAGCCGGTGGCGATACGCACACTTCATAACGAGACAGCCACGGCCTTCGTCTGCTAAACAGTCACCATGAAAGAAAAACCTGAAATTGAACCGGCCAGCGAAGGCCGGACTCGCCTCGCTGGCGCTCCGGCGCAGCGGGTTGCCAAAATCCTGGCGCGCGCGGGCATCTGTTCGCGGCGTGAGGCGGAGGTGCTGGTCACCCAGGGCCGGGTCAGCGTGGATGGCGAGGTTTTGCTGTCTCCCGCCGTCAATGTCGCGGCCACGCAGGATATTCGCGTGGACGGCAAACCGATTCCCCAGGCTGAAATGCCCCGCATGTGGCGTTACCACAAACCGCGCGGCGTGGTGACAACCAACAAGGACCCGCAAGGCCGCCCAACCGTGTTTGAAGCCCTGCCAAAGGATTTGCCGCGCGTTATGAGCGTGGGCCGTCTGGATTTTAATTCCGAGGGGCTGCTGCTGCTGACCAATGACGGCGAGTTGGCGCGCAAGCTGGAACTACCGGCAACGGCGCTGACGCGGCGTTATCGGGTGCGGGTGTTCGGCAGGCCCGATCCGGGCGCGCTGGAACGCCTGATGCGCGGCGTCACCGTGGAGGGTCAGCATTACGGCCCGATCAAGGCCGAGCTGGAACGCGAACAGGGCGACAATAGCTGGCTGAGCGTCGCCCTGCGCGAAGGCAAAAACCGCGAAGTGCGCAAGGTGCTGTTGCATCTGGGCATGCAGGTCAACCGGCTGATCCGTGTGTCATATGGGCCGTTTCAACTGGGCGATCTGAAAATCGGCGCGGTGGATGAACTGCCCACGATCAAGGTGATGGAACAGCTTGGCGTGTTTCAGGATAAAACCGGCTGGGCCAAGGCCGCCCCATTCAAAAAACGCGGCATAAAGAAAAAATGAGAATTATCGGCGGCGTGCATCGTGGCCGTGCGCTGGTGGCCCCGGAAGGCAGCGCGACACGCCCCACATCAGAACGGGTGCGCGAAGCCCTGTTCAACATTCTGGCGCATGGCATCGAACAAACCCGCGCTACACCCCTGCCAAAAGATGCGCGGGTGCTGGACCTGTTTGCGGGCAGTGGCGCGCTGGGGCTTGAGGCGCTGTCGCGTGGCGCAACCCGCGTGCTGTTTGTGGATAACGCCGCTGCGGCGCGTGCCGCCATGCGGGAAAATATCGAAACCTTACAGGCGGCGGGCGCCACCAAACTGTACCGCCGCGACGCCACCAACCTTGGCCCGATGGAAAGCAATTGCGGCGGCCCGTTTGATCTGGTGTTTCTCGACCCACCCTATCATTGCGGGCTGATTGCGCCTGCATTACAGGCCATGCACGAAGACGGCTGGCTGAACCCGCATGCCGTATTGGTGATCGAGATAGCCAGCGATGAAACTTTGCCAGAGCATCCCGGTTATACGGAATTGGACCGGCGGGCATATGGTGATACGATGCTGGTGTTTTTGCGGCACGATTAGACGATTTTCGTCATTGCGAGCGAAGCGCGGCAATCCAGAGTCACAAACGAAGGCCTTTGCGTGAGACTCTGGATTGCCGCGTCGCTTCGCTCCTCGCAATGACGCTAAAGGAGCGACACTTTAACACTATTGATGAACTCTATAGGATGCTGAAATGGATCTGACAAACTGGATTTTATTCGTGCTGGCGGAAACCGCTCTGTGTTTTACGCCGGGGCCTGCCGTCATCTATGTTTTTTCGCAGGGCTTTGCGCGTGGCATGCGGCCGGCGCTGGCGGCGAATGCAGGCGTCATTACCGGCAATATTATATATTTTACGCTTTCCGCACTTGGATTGGGGGCGCTGATCCTGGCGTCGCATAATCTGTTTTTGGCAATCAAATGGGCGGGCATCTGTTATTTGCTGTGGCTGGGTTGGGGCATGCTGTCTTCGTCCACAAGTCAGCTTGCTGCGCAACAGGTTGAGCGCGCCTCCTATGGCAAGATTTATCGCGGCGGATTGATGTTGCAGCTGGCCAATCCCAAAAATCTGGTGGCCTTTCTGGTTATCTTTCCACCCTTTATCGATCCAGGCGGCAATATTCCGCTGCAATTTTTAATTCTTGGCATTACCAGCGTGATCATCGAAATTCCCGCGCTGGCGCTGTTTGGCGCGATGGGGGGCGGCGCGCACAGAAGGCTGCACGCCTCGCGCGCGGTAATGTGGATTGAACGCAGTGCTGGCGCAGCACTTATGGCGCTGGGCGCCAGTCTCGCATTTGTCCGGCGGACGGATTAATCCCTCACACCCGGTGCAACCGCACCGGCAGATGCGAATAGCCGCGTACGAAGCTGGAATATACCCGCGTGGGTTCTCCCACTACTTCGACCGTGTGGAAGCGTTTGAGAATTTCTTCCCAGACGATACGCAACTGCATTTCCGCAAGACGGTTGCCCACGCAGCGGTGAATGCCAAAGCCGAAGGACAGATGCTGGCGCGGGCGGGCGCGGTCAATAATAAACGCGTTGGGGTTTTCAATGGCGGTTTCGTCGCGGTTGCCCGAGACATACCACATCAGAACCTTGTCGCCCTTTTTGATGTGCTGACCACCCAGCACGGTGTCCATCAACGCAGTGCGCCGCATGTAAGACAGCGGCGTCTGCCAGCGGATGATTTCCGGCACCATGCTTTCGATCAGCGCGGGGTTTTCACGCAGCTTCTGATATTGATCCGGGTTCTGATTAAGCGCCAGCACGCCACCGCTAATTGAGTTGCGCGTGGTGTCATTGCCGCCAACAATCAGCAGGATGACATTGCCCAAAAATTCCAGCGGCGGCATGTTGCGTGTCGCATCGGAATGCGCCAGCATGGATATCAGATCACTACCTGGTGTCGCGCTGTTCACCCGCTTGTTCCACAAATCCGTGAAATAGGCGGCGCATTCGTACAGCTCCGCCCGGCGCGCGTCTTCTGAATCAATGATACCGGAATTCAGGTCCGCCGTCGCCACGTCTGACCAGCGGGTCAGTTTACGCCGGTCTTCCCAGGGAAAATCGAACAGGATCGCCAGCATCTGTGTGGTTAGCTCAATGGAAACCTTGTCCACCCAGTTAAATGTTTCGCCGACGGGAAGCGTATCCAGAATTTCACCGGCGCGTTCACGAATAATGCCTTCAAGCCTGGCGAGATTGGCCGGGGCGACAATCGGGCTAACCGTCTTGCGCTGTTCATCATGCTTGGGCGGGTCCATAGCGATGAACATTGGCAGCCGGAAATCTTCATCCGGGTCGCGCAATGTAATTGTGGGTTCCGAAGAATAAATTCCGTGGTTGGTGTCAACCGTCATGATGTCATTATACCGGGTGACCGACCAAAAAGGTCCAAACTCGCTTTCTGCGCAATAATGCACCGGCGCTTCGGCGCGCAACCGCTCAAAATACGGCCAATGGGTGTCTGTCTGAAACAGATGCCCCTGGCTCATATTGATCTTGTCGAGCGGGATGGCGTATGCCTTTTCGCGGGCGTCATGGATTATTCTGCTTACTGCGCTAGACATAAAATTATTCCCTTATCAGATTTCCTGGCCAGATGGCCCGCACGATCAAGATTACTACATAGCAACACCAACAGAACTTTCAATGTCGGCGCTTCCAATAGGCAACCAATATTGCATATTAGCGGTCGGGGATTTGCTATACTACTAATCAGACTGCGGTGTTTTCATACAATGAGGAAAAATGTCGGTATTTTTCTGGCCCCCTGCAACCTGTGGTTTCTACCGCCGTTATTATTGCGCTGTTGCGCTGGCTTTCAGCGCTATGGCGTCAGCGCCCGTGATGGCCGCAGAAGCTTCGGTCGCGGTGGCGGCAAATTTCACGGCGGCGGCGCAGGAAATCGTTGACTTGTTTCAGACCCAAACCAGTCATGTGGTAAATCTCAGCTTTGGGTCATCGGGCCAGCTATATGCCCAGATCACACAAGGCGCGCCGTTTGATATTCTGTTGTCGGCAGACGCCATCCGCCCCAAACAGGTGGAACGCGATGGGTTGGCTGTGCCGGACACACGCTTTACCTACGCCATTGGAAAACTGGTTTTATGGAGTGCGAAGCCGGGTTTTGTCGATGCGCAGGGCGGTGTGTTGCAACAGGGAAATTTCACGCATCTGGCCATCGCCAATCCGGCCACTGCGCCCTATGGGGCGGCCGCCATCGAAAGCCTGAAAGCGCTGGGGCTTTATGAACAGACAGCGCCCAGATTTGTACAGGGCGAGAGCATCACCCAGACCTTTCAGTTTGTCGCCAGCGGCAATGCGCAGCTTGGCTTTGTGGCACTGTCCCAAATAACCGACGAGACCGGCGGATCGCACTGGAAGGTGCCCGAAAATCTGTACGCCCCGATTTTGCAGGATGCGGTGTTGCTCAAGACAGGCGCACAGAATGAAGCTGCGAAAGCGTTTTTTGCGTTTCTGAAAAGCCCGCAGGCCGTGCACATCATCACGCAGCATGGCTATGCGACAGTAACAGGAAAATAACGCGGCCATGTGGCAGACAATCTGGCTTACCCTTCAGCTTGCGGCGCTTACCACGCTGATCCTTGTGGTGGTTGGGGTGCCGCTGGCCTGGTGGCTGGCGCGTTCCAGAAGTATGTGGGTGGAACCTTTGGCGGCGCTGGTGGCGTTGCCGGTCGTACTGCCGCCAACCGTGCTGGGATTTTATCTGCTGGTTGCGATGGGACCGAACGGTCCGCTTGCGCCACTGCTACAAATGTTTGGCATGCGCACATTGGCGTTCAGCTTTGAAGGGCTGGTGATCGGATCGGTGATTTATTCCCTGCCGTTTATGGTGCAGCCGGTGCGTAATGCGTTTCAACTGATCGGCGATGGTCCGCTGGAAGCGGCGGCGACGTTGCGCGCATCGCCCCTGGATGCGTTTTTCTCGGTGGCGGCGCCGCTGGCGCGCGGCGGCATTCTGTCCGGCGCAATTTTGAGCTTTGCGCATACCGTGGGCGAGTTCGGCGTGGTGCTGATGATCGGCGGTAATATTCCCGGCGAAACCAAAGTGCTTTCCATCACTATCTTTGATTATGTCGAGACCATGCAATGGGGCGCGGCGCATGCGCTGTCTGCGGGCATGCTGGTGTTTGCGTTTGTGGTCATCCTGGCGACCATGCTGATTGCCAGACGCACCGGAACCCCGCAACCATGAGCGGCGTTGACGCGCGCTTTGGCGGCAGCTTCGGCGATTTTCGCCTGGATATATCTTTTAGCGCACCCACCAAAGGCGTTACCGGCCTGTTCGGGCCATCGGGGTGCGGCAAGACCACGGTGCTGCGCTGTATTGCGGGGCTGACACGGCTGGCGGATGGATACCTTAAAGTGGATGGCGCGGTGTGGCAGGATGCGGATCGATTTCTGGCCCCGCACAAACGCGCTGTCGGATATGTGTTTCAGGAACCCCGGCTGTTTTCGCATCTGTCGGTGCTGGGCAATCTGAATTACGGGTTGCGCCGCGCCACAACGCACAGTATCGGGCTGGAGCCGATCATTGATCTGATGGGCATCCGCGATCTGTTGCAACGTTCGCCAACAACGCTTTCGGGGGGCGAGCGACAGCGCATCGCCATTGGCCGCGCGCTGCTGTCGCAACCGCGCCTGCTGCTGATGGATGAACCGCTGTCGGCGCTGGACCGCCAAAGCAAAAATGAAATTCTGCCTTATCTGGAAAACCTGTCCAGGGCGCTGTCGATTCCCATTATCTATGTCTCGCATGATCTGGTGGAAATTGAACGGCTGGCCGATCATCTGGTGCTGATGCGCGATGGTCGCATTCAGGCGAGCGGTCCGCTGACGGCGCTGCTGACGGATCTGTCGCTGCCACTGGCGCGGTTGCCGGAAGCCGCCGCCATGCTTTGCCTGACGGTGGAACATTATGATGCGCAGTATGACCTGACCCGGTGCCGCATCGACGGCCTGCCGTTTTTCGTGCCAGGCGCGCTGGGGTCAACAGGAACTGTGCGGCGCGTGCGCGTGCGGGCCAGCGATGTCAGTCTGGCCACCCAACAACCCAGCGCCAGCAGTGTGCTGAATATCCTGCCCGCCCGCATCCTGTCGTTTGAGACCGCCAGCCCCGGCCAGATACTGGTGCTGCTCAGCCTGGGTGTCACCGGCGAAACCCGGCTGCTGTCGAGCATCACCCGCAAAAGCTGGGACACACTGGGATTACAGCCCGGAAGCCAGCTCTTCGCCCAGATCAAAGGCATGGCAATGGCGGACAGATAAACGCCCCCTGCTATTTCATTGACTCTCGTGTTCCCTATATGTTCTTATAACCCCCCATCTGTTTCAGGGAGCGAAGAACGTGCGGCGGCCTGAGGAAATTGAGCGGCTTTATCTGGATTTTGACGGCTTTTTTGCCTCGGTCGAGCAACAGGCGCGCCCACGCCTGCGCGGCAAGCCGGTGGGGGTGACGCCGTTTGCGGAATCTGAGCATACCTGCGTTATCGCCTGTTCGCGCGAGGCCAAGCTGCGCGGCGTCAAAAATGTCATGAGCATCGCCGAGGCGCGGGCGCGCTGCCCGGATATTATTCTGGTGCCGCAATCGCCGGATCTGTACCGCCGCGCGCATAATGCGCTGATCTCGGAAATTTCCGCCGTTCTTCCTATTGACGCCATCAAATCCATTGATGAGCTGACCTGCCGGGTAGAAGCCACCGATCGGGCCGATCCACAGCGGCTGGGCCAGCGCATCAAACAGCGGCTGGCGGACAATATCGGACCTTACATTAACTGCTCGATCGGCTTTGGGGCCAACCGTCAACTGGCCAAGATGGCCTGCAAGGCCGGCAAGCCCAACGGCAATATGGTCTGGCAACCCAGCGATATGCCCGGCCCGTTACTGGCGTTGCAGCCTGGCGATGTGCCCGGCATTGGCGCGCGCATGGCGCAGCGGCTGGCCCGCGCAGGCATCGTGAGCATGGCGGAACTGCTGGCCACCCAGCCTAAACAGATGCGCAAGCTGTGGGGCAATGTCACCGGCGAACGGCTGTGGTACGCGCTGCATGGCTATGATTTGCAGGCGCAACCTTCCAAACGCGGCATGTATGGGCATGGCCGGGTATTGCCGCCCGCGCACCGCACGATTGATAATGCCAGAGACGCCTCGCGCCTGTTGCTGACCAAGGCGGCGCGGCGCATGCGGCGCGATGGCTGGAATGCGGGTGGCCTGTGGCTATGGCTGCAAATGCGCGATGGGTCCTGGACACGCGCAACGTCGCTGCATGCGGCCCAGGATGATCAGGCGGTGCTGGCCGCGCTGGAAACCCTGTGGGCCATGGCGCGCAGCCAGTTGCCGCGCACAGAACGCATCATCCGGCTTGGGGTGACGCTGCTCGATTTGACCCGCGCGGATGAACGCCAGCTTGATCTGCTGCTGGATGATGATCGCCTGCGCCGCCGCTGGGAACGCGCCACCCAGGCCATTGACAGCCTTAACCAGAAGCACGGTCGCACGCTGGTCAGCCTTGGTCCGTGGACGCCGCCGCCGGGCGGCTATGCCGGCGGCAAAATCAGCTACACCCGTATTCCGCATGCGGAGGATTTCTGGTGAACTGGAAAACTGATCTGAAGCTTTCTGATCTGGATCCGGGCGGCCGCATCGAGGCAACGTGCAAAAAGTGTGGGCACAGCCATTATGAACAGGTGACGCAACTGCTGCTCCAGCCCAACATGAAGCAAACCTATCTGGATGAAACCGAGCGCCTGTTGCGCTGCGCCAACCGGTTTTGTCGTGGCCCGGTACGCATTGCGCTGATCCATGACGACAAGACCGAGGGCTTTGTCGGCGGCATGGCCTAGACCAGCTTGCCGGGGTTCATGATATTTTTGGGATCGAGCGCGCGTTTCACGGCGCGCATCAGATCCATCTCAAGCGGGCTTTTATAGCGGGTGATTTCCTCGCGCTTCATGCGGCCAAGGCCGTGTTCGGCGCTGATGCTGCCGCCCAGATCCGCCACAATGTCATGCACGATTGTGTTGAATTCATCCCAGCGCGCCAGAAAAATGGCGGTGTCCATGCCGATGGGCTGGCTCAGATTGAAATGCACATTGCCATCGCCGATATGCCCGAACGGCACCGGACGAATACCGGGCAATGCGGCAGTGACAGCGGCGCTGGCGCGGGTGATGAATTCATCAATGGCGGAAATCGGCACAGAAATATCATGCTTGATGCTGCCGCCTTCCAGCTTTTGCACATCAGAAAGATTTTCGCGCAGCGCCCACAGCGCCTGCGCCTGCGATATGTTTTCCGCAATCACCGCGTCCGTGATCATTCGCCTGTCCGTGGCGGTGACAAGGGCCGCCTCCAGCATCGTGCGGATAACAGATACTTCGTACCCGGATGATATTTCGATCAGAACATACCAGGGATGCGGTGCCGCCATCGGATCGCGCGCGCCTGCAATATGGCGCAGCACAAATTCCACCCCAATGCGCGGCAGCAATTCAAACCCGGTCAGTTGATCGCCCGTTGCGGCGCGTAACAGCGGCAACAGCGCCACCGCCTGCGCCACATCTGGCACCGCAACCATCGCGGTTTGCACACTGTGCGGCGCAGGAAACAGTTTGACAACCGCGCGCGTGATAATGCCCAGCGTGCCCTCGCCGCCAATAAAAAGCTGCTTCAGATCATAGCCGGTATTGTCCTTGCGCAGGCCGCGCAGCCCGTTCCAGATTTGCCCATCCGGCAGCACCGCCTCAATGCCCAGCACCATCTCGCGCATCATGCCATAATGCAGCACCGCATTGCCGCCCGCATTGGTGGAAATAATACCGCCCACCTGCGCACTGCCCTGCGACGCCAGATGCAGCGGGAACAGGCGATCCGCATCCCGGGCAGCAGCCTGCAACGCCGCCAGCGTCACGCCCGCTTCCAGGGTCACTGTGTTATTCAACAGATCGATCGTCTGTATACGGTTCATCCGCGACAGATTAAGCAAAATCGCATTGTCGCAGGGAAAAGGAATTTGCCCGCCGACCAGTCCGGTATTGCCGCCCTGCGGCACAATGGCTGTATCACTTTGCGCGCACGCCACCACCACGGCCGCCACTTGCGCCGTTGATGCGGGCCGCACAATCAGCGCTGTTTCGCCCTGATACAGCCCGCGATGTTCGCGCAAATACGGGGCCATATCCGCAGGCTGATCCACAACCCCGGCAGGGCCGACAATGGCGCGGATTTTTTGAAACACATCGCGTATCATTCCGCCCTGGCCGTGCTCAAGTGCGACGGCGTCGCCGCCCGGATCAGCCGGTCATTGATCGCCTCACCCAACCCCTGCGCGGGAATTGGCGCCACGGCAATGCCGGTAAATTTATCGCAATCCAGCTCGCGCAGCATGGCGAATAAATTCGCCGCCGCCTCAATCAGATCGCCGCTGCTGCTCAGGTTACAGATTTTCGCTGCGCCCTCAGGAATATTTTCACCAAACGCCAGTGCCGCCTCACGCAGCCCCGCTGTCATCGCATTCAGGCGCAACGGCAAATCGGGCGCGTAATGGCTGGCCAATTGTCCCGGCGACTGCGGCGCATCCTGATCATCGGTGTTTATTTCTACCCGGCCCGCAATAGCGGCGATATGGTGGCGCGTCACGCTACCGGGGCGCAGCAAAAATGCGCGGCCCTCGCGCACCTGCACCACAGTGGATTCAAGCCCGACCACACACGCGCCGCCATCCAGTATCATCGCAACCCTGTCGCCAAAAGCCGCCGCAACATGCGCCGCGCGGGTCGGGCTTATCCTGCCGGAAATATTGGCGCTGGGCGCGGCAATGGGGCAACCTGCCACTGACAACAAATTCTGCGCAACGGGGTGTGCTGGTACGCGCAACGCCACCGTGTCCAGCCCCGCGCTTACCAGCAAGGATAACCCACATCCGGCCCGGCGCGGCAGCACCAGCGTAAACGGACCCGGCCAGAAATGCTGCGCCAAAAGCAACGACAGTGGATCAAATTCCGCCAATGCCTGCGCCGCCGCCAGATCGCGCACATGCACGATCAGCGGATTGAACTGCGGGCGCCCCTTGGCCGCAAAAATCGCCGCCACCGCATGTTCGCTACGCGCATCCGCGCCCAGCCCGTACACCGTCTCGGTCGGGAACGCCACCAGCGAACCTGCACGGATCAGCGCCGCCGCTTCATCAATTGCGGCGTCATTTGCGAGATAGATGTTTTTGTATTGCATCATGCGGCGTATTATAAGCCAGTTCTATTAAATTGGAGACTTAAATGGCTGAATATACCGCTCCGCTCAGGGATATACGACTGGCGTTGCAGGTGGCGGCGGAACTGCCTGCCCTTGCGGCCACCGGCGGCTTTGGTGATTTAAGTGATGAACTGGCGGATGCGGTGCTGGAAGGCGCGGGTAAATTCGCGCGCGAAATGCTATCCCCGCTGAACCGTATCGGCGATCGGCAGGGGGTCAGCCTCAGCAATGACCGGGTAAAAACCGCAGATGGTTTTAGCGACGCCTATCGCGCCTATGTCGATGCGGGATGGGGCGGTATATCCGGCGATCCGGAATATGGCGGTCAGGGCCTGCCGCTGGCGCTCGCCAATGCGACCGAAGAGATGATGCTTTCCGCCTGCATGGCGTTTTCACTATGCGCCACACTCACCCACAGCGCAATCGAGGCCGTAGACGCCCACGGTACACCTGAACAGAAACAACTTTATCTTGGCCGATTGATCACCGGCGAATGGTCGGGCACCATGAATTTGACCGAACCGCAGGCCGGCTCCGACGTGGGCGCGCTGACCAGCAAGGCGGTGCGCCGTCCCGATGGCAGCTACGCCATTACCGGCGGCAAGATTTTTATCACTTATGGCGAGCACGAGATGTCGAAAAATATCGTGCATCTGGTGCTGGCGCGATTACCCGATACACCGCCGGGCACGCGCGGCATTTCGCTGTTTATCGTGCCGAAATATCTGCTGGATGCCGACGGCAATCCGGGCCGGCGCAACGATCTGCGCTGTATTGGCCTCGAAGAAAAAATGGGCATTCACGCCAGCCCGACCTGCGTGATGTCGTATGGCGAAAATGAGGGCGCCATCGGCTTTTTGCTGGGCGAGGAAAATCGCGGCATGCGCTGCATGTTCACCATGATGAACGCGGCGCGCCTGAATGTCGGCCTGTCCGGCGTCGCGGTGGGCGAGCGCGCCTATCAACAGGCGCTGGCCTATGCGCTGGAACGCAAACAGGGCAAACCCCTGACGCCGCCCGAAATGGCCGCCGAGGGGTTGCCAATCGCGGCGCACGCCGATGTGCGGCGCATGCTGTTGAGCATGAAATCGCTGGTGCAGGGCGCGCGCGCGATCTGCTACGCCAATGCGGCGGCCATCGACATGGCGCGCAAGGCGCCGGACGCCGCAACCCGCGCGGCCGCACAGGACCGCGCCGATCTGCTGACGCCCATTTCCAAGGCCTGGAGCACGGATATTGGCGCAGAGGTCGCCTCGCTGGGCATTCAGATCCACGGCGGCACGGGCTTCATCGAGGAAACCGGCGCGGCGCAATATCTGCGCGATATCCGCATCGCCGCGATCTATGAAGGCACCAACGGCATTCAGGCCATTGATATGGTGACCCGCAAGCTGCCGATGCAGGGCGGCGCTGTTATGCGCACCTTCATCGCCGAAATGCAGGAAACCGCCGATCGCTGCCGCCAGCTTAACCACCCCGCCTTCGCGCAAATAGGCGCGGCGCTGGATCAGTCCTTGGACGTGATGCGCAATGCCACAGACTGGATGCTGGCCCACATTGCCAGCGCCCCTAATGACTGTCTGGCAGGCGCCACCCCCTATCTGCGGCTGGCCAGCACACTCAGCAACGGCTATTTCCTGGCCCGCATGGCGCTGGCGGGGGCGCAAAGTGCCGATAGCGATCCCCATGCCGGGGCCGCCATCGCAACCGCTTTATTTTTTGCCCTCAACCACTTGCCGCAAGTATCCGGCCTATCCGCCGCCGCCACCGCCGGGGCGGCGCATCTGTATGCGCTGAATGATGCGCAACTGGGCCTTTAGGAGGGGGGCTTCTGGCGATATTCACTAAGCGGGAAGATTCAGCAGTCTCACGTCGCCAATGAAACTTTCAAGGGTGAGCAGATGCGGCCTTACCGTTATGGGATAAGAATCATGGAGGCCCGAAGGCACGACGAGTTGAACACCTGCCTCCTGCATTTCCCGAAACTGACCTTCTGAAACGCCTTCCTGAAGTGTCAGCAGATGTTTCTTAGGAATGCGATCCGCCTCATTGATAACCTGACGCCAGCGGTCCTTGCAGGTGGTTTTCGCAGCCAGCATACGAAGGCGATTCACGGGAAAGGCTGCATCCTCATAGGCGCTTATGGAGGGAAAAAGAAAATCTGGCCGCTTGCCGCCCTCAATAACTGGCCGGTAAATGAAATCTGTCCCGGACAGCAGGCCTTCTTCAGCCATTATCTCGCGGGCCTGAAATTCAAGCGAATTACCCGACCTGGACTTTCTGCTCTGCAGAACGGTCTGCGCCAGACCAATGAAGTCATCAATCGTACCAAAGCCTTCCTGTATGCGGGGAAGATAGACTGCTTGCTCAATACTCAGGAAAATTTCGTACTCGCACTTACGCCGCGCCAGAAGCCGCACGTCGGGGTTCATCGCAAGGCGAGGCCTGAGTTCCAGTGTCTTGCGTATGATTTCTTCACCAGTGGGAAAATTCTGTAACCACGCTGGCGGCATTTCCTGCTCGCTCAGATGACAGGTGTCACTCGGTTGTGCCGCCGCGCCGAACTGATCGGTTAACGGCATCGTGCCTGGTGTCCATATGACGTGGGCTTTGGGCTCTACCGGACCAAGCCGTTCTTCAAACAGATCTTCCTGCGTACTGTCCTGACACACCCACACATGACATTCCGTAGCAGCGTCCTGTGGGTCAAGGACAAAGACGAATACCGCGAGTGCACCTGTGCTGTCCGGGTCCAGCAGCGCAGACTGCTGGCCACCGAAATTCGTCAGGCGGGTTTCGTTTCTGGTGCCCTCACCTTGCACCCTGTTGTTATACCAGACTGCCCGCACCATCCGGTGGTCAGCATGTGAATCAATATAAAGATTGAAATTATGGTCAGGGTTTCTCGCCTCAGTCCGGTTGAGCGAGGGAAATACACGGAAGAGAAAATCTTTCGGAATGTATGGCCCTGCCTGGTGCGATTGCGTTGCAAGCGTATCGTTCGCCGAAAGACGCTTTGCGTACCAAATTGTGCCGGGCCTACCATATTCACGCATCCAGTCAGTTACGTCAGCTAGCGCCATTTCGAACCTCGGATTTCAGCACTGCGCTTTTTAGACCGGAGCCATCCCGCAGCGCGATCAGCAACGGACTCCAAACTGTCTGCATTTTTTCCACGCGTTGCACATTCCCAGATCACAAGCTGACGCCACCCCAGATCAGAAAGCTGGCCCCTTACAATCTCGTCTCTTTTCCGGTTAGCAGCTATCTTGTTTTCCCAAAATTCAGGACGCGTCGAAGGCAGGCGAAAAAGTGGACAGTGGTGACCATGCCAGAAACAGCCATGAACGAAAATTACGGCGCACCTTGAACGAAATACTAGGTCAGGCTTTCCGGGTATATCTGAGCCGTGCAGTCTATACCGGAAGCCTCTCCTATGTAGCGCCTTCCGTAGCGCGATTTCAGGTTTCGTATTCTTGCTCCGTATGCCCGCCATCATACGGCTACGGGTTGCTGTATCGACTATATCAGGCACGGGCTCGCTTCTTGGCTGCGGGCATCATCGCTGCGAGTATCTGTGGTTCCATATGCTTCGCCACGGCGGTGACGACCGGAACAACTACGGCATTACCAAACTGCTTGTATGCCTGCGTATCAGAGACAGGAATTTTCCACGCAGGTTTTCCCGGCGCATCGAAACCCATCAGACGAGCGCATTCGCGGGGCGTCAGGCGGCGTGGTGGTTCGCCTTGTTGTCTGATGAGAATTTCGGAGCCGTCCTTGTAGTAACGCGCGGAAAGTGTGCGCGCCACATCATCAGGGCCAAATAAACCAAAACCAAAACCATTTCCCAGACCCCTGTGCTTTTCGGCATATGCCTTTAGGTAGGACCACAGATGCGCTGACAGCGTGTATTTGTCAGACACCGTTGCCTGGCGGCCATTTGTAAAAGGCCTCTCCGGTCTCTCTGAGCCATTCTGTATATGCAGAATGGATGACAGCTTTGGACCGCTGAGCGGGTTGGGAATGTTCATCGTATCAAAGGTAAAGTCCGTACTGTCACGAAAGCCGACGATAAAAATTCGTTCGCGGTGCTGTGGTACCCACGACTTGGCATCTATCACCTTATAAGCAACGTGATAGCCAAGTTCACGGGTAAGAACATCATGGATGACTCGAAACGTCTGCCCTCTGTCATGATTGACAAGATTTTTTACATTTTCGAGGAGAAAGGCCCTGGGCCGGTGGTGTTTGATGACCCGCGCCACATCAAAGAATAACGTGCCCTGGGCTTCACACGCAAAACCGTGCGGCCGGTTGAGTGCGTTTTTCTTTGATACGCCCGCAATTGAAAAAGGCTGGCATGGAAATCCGGCGAGCAGCACGTCGTGCGCCGGGATATCGGCCTCGCGCACTTCGCAAATATCGCCTGCTATGTCATGAGCATCGGAAGGGAAGTTTGCCCGGTAGGTCTGCTGGCTATAGCGGTCCCATTCGCAGGTGAAAATGCACGCTCCGTTGATGGCCTCAAAGCCCCTGCGAAGCCCGCCAATACCCGCGAACAGGTCAATAAATGTGAATGCCGGGTGGTCCGGCCTTTCGGCGCAACCCAATCCTGTTGTGGCTTCAGGAACAGTACGGCAGGCCTTCTGCCGTAATGCCGAAAATTCTGTCATGGCTCCCCTCCGTCTTCTTCTGTGTATTTTTTCGACATTGTGTCAGGTTCACCTGTCGGGAACAAGAAGAGAACATAAAGAGCCGGTGCTTACAAGCAGGATATTGATCCGAATATAATATAGTGGCATGATTCGCCACGGCTTTGTGCTTTGTTCTTCGCCCTCAACCACTTACCCCTATACTCCGGGCTGTCGGGGGCGGCGCATCTGTACGCGCTGGACGATGCGCAACTGGGGCTTTAGCTGTATTTTCTAACGAATGTTTGACGTTTGGCTGGTACGATCCTATTTATTAATAGTATCATAGATTCGCGATTATTCGATTTTGCAAATGCGAGTGAATACTATGACGAATACGACCATGGGGCATGACGATTCGGGGCTGGATCTGCCGACCCCGGCTCCGCTGCGGTTTCCGTTCGAAAAACCGCCTGCTTTTGGTGAATATATGCAGGTGGCGCCCGGTATTTACTGGCTGCGCGCGGCGCTGGCTTCGGCGCTCAATCACATCAATGTCTATCTGCTGAAAGATGGTGATGGCTGGACTATTATTGATACCGGCATCAGCAGCAAGGACACCCAGCAAAGCTGGGTAAAGATGATCACTGAGCTGGGTGGCGGGCCGGTGAAGCGCGTGCTGGTTACACATTTCCATCCCGATCATGTCGGCAATGCGGGCTGGCTGTGCCGCGAATTCAACACCAGACTGTGGATGTCGCGCACCGAAATGCTGATGGCCAAGGTTTCGTCATTTCAGAGTTTCGCCGACATCACCCCCGAGGCGACGGCTTTCTATCAGGCGGCGGGATTTGATGCGGCGCAGATGGAAGCCTATCACGCGCGGCGCACCCAGGTTTCGATGTTTCCGGTGGAGCCAGTGCCGCTCGGTTATCACCGCATGCAGGACGGTGAAAAGGTCATGATTGACGATACCGCATGGGAAGTGGTGGTTGGCCGTGGTCATTCGCCCGAACATGTGTGTCTCTATTCCGCGCATCACAAGATCATGCTGTCAGGCGATCAGGTGCTGCCCAATATTACCTCCAATGTCAGCGTCGTACCAAGCGAACCGGACGGCAATCCGCTCAAGGAATGGATTGAATCCCTGGCGGCGCTGCGCGACCGGTTGCCCGATGATATGCTGGTGCTGCCATCGCATAACCGCCCGTTTTACGGATTGCATGCGCGCCTGACCGCGCTGATCGACGGGCATGAAAAAAACCTGCGCGAACTGCACGAACTGTGCGCCGAGCCCAAACGCGCCATTGACATGTTTCCGGTGCTGTTCAGCCGTAAAATCGGCACTGACGTCCTGTTCATGGCAACCGGCGAAAGTGTCGCCCATATTAATTGCCTGATACAGCGCGGCAAGCTGTCCCGCGAAGTGGATGGCGATGGGGTGCATCATTTCCGGCAAACCGACATACCCCCGCATAAGCGCGCCCAGGCGGCGGAGTAATCGGGCTATATTCAGGTATTTCGTCCTATTCAGCATGGCTTTTATGCGCAAAAATCCGGTTTTCCATAATGGTATGGTAACCACCTCCCGCTATTCTTGCTTTATGGTATTCTGAGTGGGATCAGAGTCGCACATGGGGAATAAAATTGGACGCGCTGTGGAAATTTTGGGATTCACTGTTTGATGGTCTGAATCTGACCATCGGGCTGGGCGATAATCCGATACAAATATTGCAGGATCCATTATCCGCGTTGATCGCCGCCGGCCTGTTGGCATTCCTGGCGATCACGGGGCTGGTCTGGTTTGTTGCGCGTCGTGTCTGGCCCGCCCACAGACTGATTTTGATGGCACGCAATGCCGTTGAGGGCACTGCTGATCAGGTTGCCTTTACCGCCAGCTTTCCCCGCTTTGATCGTGCCATGAATGAAATACCCCTGTTGCAGCGTGCCTGGTCGCAATTTCGTGGCGGCATCATTGTGCCCCCGCAAAGTGCGCGAGTGGCGGTTCGTCATCATCTGCGCGCCGGGGATTTTCTGCATCTTGAAGCATTGGAAGCAGGTGGATTTAATTTCCGGTTTTTCAAAAGCTGGTCCAGCTTCTTTTTTGGCGTTGGGGCTTTTCTGACATTGCTGGGCATTACGCTGGACATTCATATGGCTGGTCAGTCGGCGCTAACCAGTGCTGCTGCGTGGGATGTTATGCTGGCGGGTCTCGCCAACAGGATGCTGCCGCTTCTGACGGGGGCTGGCGCGGCGCTGGCGCTGGCGGCAACATATCATTGGGCTGAAAACCGGCTGCGAATTGATCTGCGCGGACTGAGCCATCTTCTCGAAGAGCGGATTCAGTTTTCTGCCGTTCGGCCGACAGTCGAACCCTACAAGCAGATATCCGGCACAGTAGGCGCAGCCGCGCCGGACATTGCCCAGGCATCCGCGTTGCCAGAACAACTTCGCACCCTGTCGCAGGAAATTGTGGCAGCGCTTGCGCGCGTTGAAACGCAGATGACACAGACCATGCCCGGCCGTATTGGCGAAGCCATGCAACCCCTGTCCGAGGCGCTTGACATGCTGGGCAAGCGGCTATCGGATTCAAATGCCGAAGCGCTGCGACAGGCCGTTGGCGAACTGTCACAGGGGCTTCATGCGCGCGCCGCCGAAGACCTGGACGCGCTTTCCGATGCACTGGCACAGGCGCGCGGTGGCCTTGAAGATGCAGGTCATCTGTTGCGTGACGCCAGCACCCTGGCCAGCGAAAAACTGGGTATGGCTGGCGAAGCGCTGGCAGAACATGTGGGCCGCGCCAGTCAGCATGCACAACAGGCGTTTGGACCGCTTCCGCAACAGGTGGCGCAATTCGGCGCGGCGCTGGAATCGTTCAATGAAGGCCTTTCGCGGCATGGCGATGCCGTGGCGTCGGCGGCGGAAACAGCACAGCGCGCCGTCAGCGTGATGGACGAAATTTTGTCCCGTCCCCCGCGTGAATATTCGCCGGGGGCCGCCTATCCGGTAATGGCGCCATCACGGATACCCGTAATGGATATTATGATGGTCGAGGATTTATCGCGGGCCGCGCGCGAAATGTCAGCCTCGATCGAGGCCGTAACCGATGCCCGGCGATTGCTGAAGCGTCTTGGCAGTCGTTTGCGAGAGCCGGCCACCAGCCTGATCGCAGAAGACTGGTCGCAGCACGCCGGGATGCAGAACACCGGGATGCAGAACACCGGGATAATGGACGATTCCCAGGATGTGTTAAACGAGGTTCTGGAAAATTTCCGCGAAGGCGCAAGTCAACAGCGCGCCGGTCTGGATGTTGCGATCGAAGAACTGGAAACCCGGCTGGAACGGCTGTTCCGCGATCTGCATTCCAGCACCTCACGATTGGATAGCGCCATTCAATCCATTCAACGCAATGCCCTGACGGCCCCATCCGTAACATCTGAGCCCGCACCGGACGAAAAAGAAACCGCCGCCTAACACGGCTGAGAGCGGTTCCCGCTGCCTCACACTTGTTGCCGTGCGCCACCAAACTGGTATATACCGGGGCAACGATAATTCAAAAGATAAGGGGACGTTTGCCATGAGCGATCTCGATAAATTTCGCGCGGAAACCCGCGCCTGGCTGGAAGAAAACTGCCCGCCATCGATGCGTACGCCAATGCCGGAAGACGAAACCTGCTGGGGCGGCCGCAACCCGGTATACAAAAATCCAGATTCAAAATTATGGATGGACCGCATGGGCGCGCGCGGCTGGACCGTACCCGCATGGCCAAAGGAATATGGCGGCGGTGGCCTCGACAAGGCCCATAACCAGGTGCTGCAACAGGAATTGGGACGCCTGCGCGCGCGCCCACCTTTGTCCAGCTTCGGCATCTGGATGCTTGGCCCGGCACTGCTGGAATTCGCCAGCGAAGAACAAAAACGCCACTATCTGCCGCAAATCGCGCGGGGCGAAATTCGCTGGTGTCAGGGATATTCTGAACCCGGCGCGGGTTCTGATCTGGCTGGACTGCAAACCAAAGCCGAGGATATGGGCGATCATTATCTCGTCAATGGCTCTAAAATCTGGACCTCCTACGGCAATTACGCGGACTGGATTTTTTGCCTGGTGCGCACGGACGCCAAAGCCCCCAAACATCAGGGCATCAGCTTTTTGTTATTCGACATGACAACCCCGGGTGTTTCCACCAAAGCCATCAAGCTGATCAGCGGCGCATCGGTATTCGCCGAAACATTTTTCGATAATGTGAAAGTACCCAAGCATCATCTTGTCGGCACACTGAATGCGGGCTGGACCATCGCCAAGGCGTTGCTGCAACATGAACGCAATATGATTGGCGGCATGGGCGGCGCGAATATGCCCGGCAGCGGCGGCCTGCGGTCGCCTTCCACCGCCGCAAAACGCTATTCGGGTGAGATCAAAGGCAAGATTTCCAATCCTGCCCTGCGTCTGGAAATTGCCAAACATAATATGAATTCCCGCGCGTTTGGCTTAACTGGCCAGCGCATGGCGGATGAAATGAAGGCAGGCGCGCCTCCGGGCCCCGCCTCGTCGATGTTCAAATATTACGGCACCGAACAGAACAAGCGTAAATATGAATTGCTGTTGCAGGCCATGGGCACACAGGCCTTAGGCTGGGAAGGCAAAAGCTTTGAAGAGCATGAGCTGGGCATCACCCGGGAATGGCTACGATCCAAGGGAAATTCGATTGAAGGCGGCACATCCGAAGTGCAGCTCAATATTATTGCCAAGAACGTGTTGCGTCTGCCTGATTAAGGCCACAAACAATCCGTATAAGGAAGAAACTCAATGGCTTTGGTGTTAAACGAAGATCAGGTTCAGTTAAAAGACGCGGCCCGGACCTTTATCCAGAACAAATCGCCCGTCACCGCATTCCGGAAATTGCGCGATAGCAATGACAAGGAAGGATTTGACCGCAAACTATGGAAGGAAATGGCGGGACTTGGCTGGACCGGAATAATTATCCCGGAAGAATTTGGCGGCGTCGGTTTTGGCTTTGTCGGGCTTGGGGTTGTACTGGAAGAAACCGGGCGTACGCTGGTTGCCTCGCCTTTGATGTCGACGGCGCTGATTGGCGCAAGCGCGGTAATTCTGGGAGGTAATGCAGCGCATAAAAAAGAAATTCTTCCTGCCATAGCGGCGGGCGACTGGCTGATGGCGCTGGCGCATGAAGAAGGCCCGCATCACGCCCCTTACACGATCGCGACCAAAGCAAAGAAAACCGATGATGGTTTTGTACTGAGCGGCAAGAAAACTTTCGTGCTGGACGGTCATGTGGCGGATCAGCTTATTGTTGTTGCGCGCACATCAGGCAAGCCGGGCGCGCGCGATGGATTGACGCTGTTTCTGGTGGACGCCAATACCCCCGGCGTAAAAATAACCCGCACACTGATGGCCGACAGCCGCAACGCCGCCAATGTAAAATTCACCGGCGTGAAGCTTGGCAATAATGCGGTGTTGGGACAGATTGATCAGGGTGCGGATATTCTGGACCCGGTGCTGGACCGCGCACGTATCGGGCTGGCCGCTGAAATGCTGGGAAGCATCCGCGAAGAATTTGAACGCACTGTGGAATATCTGAAAACCCGTACACAGTTTGGCGTGCTGATCGGCACCTTCCAGGCGCTGAAACACCGGGCCGCCGAAATGTTCTGCGAAATTGAATTGTCGGTTTCCGTGGTGCTGGACGCGCTGATCGCCATTGATAATAACCGCAATGACATACCGCAGCTTGCCAGTCTGGCGAAGGCGCGCCTGAACGACACCTATTTTCTGGTCAGCAACGAAGCTTTGCAGATGCATGGCGGTATCGGCATGACCGACGAATTTGACATGGGCCTGTTTATGAAACGCGCGCGCGTCGCCATGGCCAGCTTTGGTGACGCATCCTTTCACCATGAACGGTTTGCAACACTTGAAGGATATTAGCCCGCGTGTCCGTGGAAACGGATAGGCCCGGCCACACCGAAAAAATGCAGCGTCGCAAGACGCTGGTAGACGCGCGCATCGCGAAGGCAACCCAGGAACGCGGCGTCCTGATCATCAATACCGGGAACGGCAAGGGCAAAAGCTCCGCCTCGTTCGGTATGCTGGCACGCGCGCTTGGCCACAATATGCGCGCGGGCGTGGTGCAATTCATCAAGGGCGCGTTCAGCACCGGCGAAGAAGCGTTTTTCCGCCGCTTTCCAGAAGTTTCCTATCATGTCATGGGCGAAGGTTTTACCTGGGAAACACAGGATCGCAGTCGCGATGTCACCGCCGCAAAGGCCGCCTGGGCACAAGCCTGCATCATGCTGGAAGATCCGGCTTTCGAACTGGTGATCCTGGACGAACTGAATGTTGTCCTGAAATATGAATATCTGAGTGTTGAAGAGGTTATCGCGAAACTGTCGGCGCGTCCGGCGATGCAGCATGTCGTTATCACCGGGCGTCATGCGCCACAGGCGCTGATGGATATTGCCGACACCGTCACCAATATGCAGGCCGTCAAACATGCGTTTGACGCCGGTGTGCGCGCGCAAAAAGGCGTTGAATTGTGAATGGCGCACATAGCTGCCCCGCGCTGCTGATTAGCGCGCCGGCATCCGGTCAGGGCAAGACAACCATTACGGCGGCGCTGGCGCGCCAATGCCGCAATCGTGGCGCCACGGTGCGGGTATTCAAAACCGGCCCGGATTTTCTCGATCCAATGATCCTGCAACAGGCGTCCGGCAATCCTGTTTATCAGCTTGATCTGTTCATGGTGGGATTGGCGGATTGCCGCCACATGCTGCATCAGGCGGCCCGTGATGCGGATTTGATTTTGATCGAAGGCGTCATGGGCCTGTTCGACGGCGCACCGTCCAGTGCCGATCTGGCGGTTGCATTTGGGGTGCCGGTGCTTGCGGTGATTGACGGTTCCGCGATGGCGCAAACATTTGGCGCGCTGGCGCAGGGCCTGGCGGGTTACCGCGATGATCTGCCCTTTGCAGGCGTGCTGGCCAACCGCATAGGCGGCGCGCGTCACGGCGAAATGCTGGCGGAAAGCCTTCCCGAAGGTATGCGTTTTTTTGGCGCACTGCCGCGTGAAGAGGCGTTCAGTTTACCGGAACGTCACCTTGGCCTGGTGCAGGGCGCCGAGATTGCCGATCTGGATGCGCGCATGAACGCCGCCGCCGCCGCACTGGATCACGCGGGCATCTTCGCACAACCGGAGGCGGTTATTTTCGCCCCCGAAAAGATTCCTGCACCGCCCAGATTATTGCAGGGAAAACGCATTGCGGTGGCGCGGGATTCAGCTTTTGCTTTTCTTTACGCAGCCAATCTTGATCTGCTGCGCGTTATGGGAGCGGAACTGGTGTTTTTCTCACCGCTTCGCGATAAAGGTTTTGCGGCGGCAGATGCGCTCTATTTGCCCGGCGGCTATCCCGAACTGCATCTGCAAAGCCTGCTTGAAAATACAGAAATGACAGAGGCCATCCGTACCCATCATATGTCTGGAAAGCCCATGCTCGCGGAATGTGGCGGCATGTTGTATATGCTGCAATCGCTGGCGGGCCTTGATGGCGCGCCCGTTGCGATGGCCGGGTTGCTGTCCGGTCATGGGGTGATGCAAAAGCGTCTGACGGCGCTGTCGCTGCAATCTGTGACGTTGCCAGAGGGTGAATTGCGCGGGCATACCTTTCATTATTCGCATTTGCAGACAGACATGACGCCGCTGGCCCGTGGCCGCTCTCCCAAAGGCGGCGGCGCGGACGGCGAGGCGGTGTACCGGCTGGGCCGCCTGACCGCCTCCTATATCCATCTGTATTTTCCCTCCAATCCCGAGGCGGCTGCAAAGCTGTTTCTGCCATGAGCCGCTATCCATCGCGCATCGTCTGCCTGACCGAAGAAACCACGGAAACCCTGTATCTGCTGGGCGAGCAGGACCGCATTGTTGGTATTTCCGGCTATACCGTGCGTCCCCCGCAGGCGCGTCGCGAAAAGCCGAAAATTTCGGCCTTCATCAGTGCAAAGACCGATGCGATTATCGCGCTGAAACCCGATCTGGTGCTGGGATTTTCTGACTTGCAGGCTGGCATTGCCGCCGATCTGGTGCGCGCAGGGCTTGATGTTCATATTTTCAATCACCGCACGGTAGACGGCATTTTGAAGATGATCACCATGCTGGGCGCGATGGTGGGCGCATCTGAAAAAGCCAATGCGCTGGCGGCGCAATATCAGGCCAATATAGACGCCATGCGGGCGGCGGCGGAGACGATGATAATCCGCCCACGGATTTATTTTGAGGAATGGCATGATCCGCTGATTTCCGGCATTGGCTGGGTGTCGGAGCTGGTGGAAATCGCGGGCGGAACGGATTGCTTCAAGGAACTTGGCGCGGCCTCGCTGGCCAAAGACCGCATCATTGCAGACCCGGACGAGGTTATCCGCCGTCAGCCGGACATCATCATCGGTTCCTGGTGCGGCAAAAAATTTCAGCCCAAACAGGTACGCCAACGCCCCGGCTGGGATGCGATACCGGCGGTGCGCGATGGCGCGCTGTTTGAAATAAAATCACCCGACATTTTGCAACCCGGCCCCGCCGCGCTAACCGATGGTCTAGCGGCGCTGCACAGGATTGTCCGGGACTGGACACAAAAGCAATGACTGCGCGCACCCTGATGGTGCAGGGCACGACATCGGATGCGGGCAAAACCACGCTGGTGGCAGGGCTGTGCCGGGTGCTGGCGCGCCGGGGCATTCGCGTGGCGCCGTTCAAGCCGCAGAACATGGCGCTGAACAGCGCGGTGACGCAAGATGGCGGCGAGATTGGCCGCGCCCAGGCGGTGCAGGCGCAAGCCTGCTATCTTGCTCCGCATACGGACATGAATCCGATACTGTTGAAACCCAATAGCGATACCGGCACGCAGGTTA
>CAMTVX010000051.1:0-3738 GCA_947085295.1 uncultured Alphaproteobacteria bacterium
GGCCTCGCATGAGTTTCTGGATCACGAGCTGGACATGCTCAATAATATGAGCCGCACCCTGCCGCCGATTTTTCTTCTGGTTGCGGCGTTTCTGGTCAATCTCACGCTGAGCAGGCTGGTCGCGCTGGAGCGTGAACAGATCGGGCTGCTGAAGGCGGTGGGGTATGGCAGCCTTGCCATCGCATCGCACTATATCAAATTCGTCATTGTCATTGTTCTGATCGGTGTGGCTATTGGCGGTGTGGCTGGCGCGTGGCTTGGCATTTTGGTCACAAAACTGTTCGGCGATTTTTTCCGTTTTCCGTTTCTGGTGTTTATTCAGAACCCTGATCTCTATGTCATGGCTGGCGGATTGAGTCTCGCTGCCGCCATCCTTGGCGCCGTCCGGGTGCTGCGTGATGTCGTGAAGCTGGCGCCCGCCGTTGCCATGCAGCCGCCGGCGCCTCCGGTGTTCCGGCACTTTTTACCCGCACGGTTTGCGCTGGGCAGGTTTGTGTCGCAACCGGTCATGATGATGCTGCGCAATATTGGGCATCATCCATTCCGGGCGGGTTTCATGACGCTGGGTATGGCAATGGCGACGGCGATACTCGTCGTATCGCTGTTTTTCGGGGACACCATGGAAAAATTGATCGATGTGACATTTTTCATGGCGGACAGGCAGGACGCGACGGTGAGCTTCATCGAAAAGCGTCCGCTAAATGTGGTCAATCAGGTGGCGCGGCTGCCCGGCGTTTTTGCGGTCGAGCCGTACCGTCAGGTTGCCGCGCGCATCCGCTTTGGCAATGTGGAACGCCGGATGATGATCAGCGGCAGGCCGCCTGATTCTGATCTCAGCCGGATCATTGATGTCGATCTGCGGGTTGTCGCACTGCCGCAATCCGGCCTGGCGATTTCGGACATGCTGGGAAAAGTGCTTGGGGTGAATGTCGGCGATTTTGTCGAGATCGACTTGCTGGAGGAGCGGCGAAGAACCGTATCCTTGCCCATTGTCGCAAAGGTCGAGGACTATTTCGGCATCAGGGGCATGATGGACGCCGGCGCCCTGTCGCGGCTGATGCGGGAGGCGCCCGCGGTGGACAGCGTCCAGATCAGTTTCGATGAGAACCTGCGCGGACCTCTGTTCGATGCGCTGAAAGCCATGCCGGTGGTCAGCGGCATGGCGTTGCAACGGGTTTCACTGGCGAATTTTCGCGAGACGCTGGCCCTGCTTATCACTTCGATGGCGAGCATCTATACCGGGCTTGCCGCAACCATCGCCTTCGGGGTGGTCTATAATGGCGCGCGCATATCGCTTTCGGAGCATGCAAGGGAATTGGCCACATTGCGCGTCATCGGCTTCGGGCGCGGCGAAGTATTGCGCATCCTGCTGCTCGAACTGGCGCTGCTGACGGTGATCGCACAACCGCCGGGTTGGGCCATCGGCTATGGCCTGGCCTGGATCATGCGGACCAATCTGGCGGGTGAACTGATGCGGGTGCCTTTGACGGTCAGCAACCTTACCTATGTGCTGGCCAGCGCGATTGTGATTGCCGCAGCCGTGCTTTCCGCCCTCGTCATGCGCCAGCGCGTCAACCGGCTGGATCTTGTAAGCGTCCTCAAAACACGGGATTAAACCATGCGCACTATATGGATTAAACGATCACTCGGCGTCTTAGGTTTGGGGCTGGCGGTAGCAGGCATTGTCTGGTTTGCATGGCCGCAACCGGTTCCGGTTGATTTTGCGGTGGTCACGAAAGGCGCGATGGAAGTTACCGTCGACGACGAGGCCAAGAGCAGTGTGCGCGAAGTCTATACCGTTTCCGCGCCAGTTTCCGGAAAGCTTCTGAGGACGGCGCGCGATGCCGGGGATCAGGTGATTGCGGACGAGACGGTCGTGGCGGTGATGCAGCCGGTGACCCCGGCGTTTCACGACGCCAGCACGCACGAGCAATTGCTGGCGGCGGCGGCGGCGGCCGATGCGGCTGAAAAACTGGCCGAAGCCGAGGTACGCAGAATTGCAGCCTCGCTCGGCTTTGCCCGCAAGGAACTTGACAGGGCGCAAGCGCTGGCGCGCACCGATGCGATTGCGGTAAGGACGCTGGACAAGGCCAAATTTGACGTTGAAGCCAATGCGGCGGCGCTGGCCAGTGCAAAGGCGCAGCTCGACGTCCGGCGCAGCGAGCGCGCGAGTGTCACGGCGCGATTGATCGACCCATCCAGCGCTCCCGCGCAATCAGATTCCGCCTGCTGTATCCAGATTCGTTCCCCCGTGGCGGGCCGCGTGCTCAGAATCCTTCAGGAGAGCGAAACCATCGTGCAGGCGGGCGCGCCGCTGATCGAGATCGGCGATCCGCGCGATCTTGAAGTCGTCGCGGAACTGCTATCCACCGACGCCGTTCAGATCAAAACCGGCTCACCCGTGCGCATCGACGGCTGGGGCGGCGCGCCGGTCCAGGGCCGTGTAACCCGGATCGATCCGGCGGGCTTCGTCAAGATTTCCGCGCTGGGTATTGAGGAGCAGCGCGTGCGCACCTGGATCGATTTCACCGATCAGCCGGAGCGCTGGTCGCAGCTTGGCCATGACTACCGCGTCATAGTGCATGTGCGCATCTGGCAAGGCGATGCTGTGCTGACGGCGCCGGCCGGCGCGTTTTTCCGCAAGGGAAATGATTGGGCGGTGTTCACCATCCGCGATGGCCGCGCGCGCAGCACCCTCGTCACGCTGGGGCAACGAAACAACCAGACCGCACAGATAGTGTCGGGCCTTTCAGAGGGCGATCAGGTGGTGCTGCACCCCAGCGACCGGATAAGCGACGGCGTTGCTGTTGCAGAACGCGAGGTAAACTGATGCAGTCTTTAGTTATCTCCACGCTCCAGCCCGGCGATGATTTTATCGAAATCGTCGAACGAAAGGGTCTGGGCCATCCGGACACGATTTGCGATGCGCTGGCTGAAACACTTTCGCGCAATCTTTGCCGTGAATATCTGCACCGGTTTGGCGAGGTACTGCATTATAATGTCGATAAGGCGCTGCTTTGCGGCGGGCGTTCTGCGCCCGCTTTTGGCGGTGGCGTTGTGCTCGCTCCCATCAGGATTTTTCTGGCGGGTCGAGCCATAAACAAGGCTGGAAACGACGCTATTCCGATCAAGGAGATTGCCATCGAGGGATCGCGCGCCTGGATGCGAGCCAACCTGCGCGCATTGGACGCGGACCGCGATGTGGATATTCAGGAATTTATTCAGCCCGGGTCCGCTGATTTACAAAATCTTTTTGCGCGCCGTCCCAGCCGTTAGCCGCAGCGAAGGCCGGCCTCGCGCTCTGTTGCGCAATCCCGCCAGGCCATCCGCTGAGATCATAACGGGGAGCAGGTCGAGCAGGTCAAATAGATTGGCTCACTCTGACCATCAATTCAAAATGATTGTGGTAGCCGTTCTCGAATCCGGCCACCACTCAACCTTCCTTCGGCGTCTCGCCCTCGCCTTCCGGTGGCATCGTTCCCCCGACATCGTCTGGTATCTCGTGCAGTAGGCTTTGCCCCTTTTGCAACCGCCGCCCTAATGCCTCAATGAATCCTTCGTAACGCTCGCGGCCCTTCACTTGTGCCGCTGCTTGCGCGTCGCTGGGCAGTGGTGGCGTGATGGTCAGCCAGAAGCGGACGAACAGCGCTAATGTCTCGGTAGAGATGCCGACATTGCGCTCCAACCGTTGAACCTGGCGAGACAGACGATCCAGACGGCGGGTGAAGGCGGCATCAA
>CAMTVX010000052.1:0-19575 GCA_947085295.1 uncultured Alphaproteobacteria bacterium
AACTTTACGGCGCGCACCGGTGCGGGCGCCTATAATGGCGTGTTCAGCTATGCGGGCATGCCGTATGCGGATGCCGAAGCCAGCATGCGCCTGTTCGCCAAGGAAGTGATGCCGCAAGTGAAAAAGCTGCCCGGCGCGCCCCTGATGGATTTGTTGCAGGCGGCGGAATAGTAGTCCGTCATCGTCATTGCGAGGAGCGAAGCGACGCGGCAATCCAGAGCCACAATCACGGGCCTATGCGTGAAACTCCTTTGCCAGCCGTAGCCTTCTGGCGAAGGCTTGGTGGATTGCCACGCTTCGCTCGCAATGACGGAGCCATATTGTGTCGTGCATTTCCTAGACAGGACCGCCGGTTCGCCTGTATGAAAGGCGCATGACCGAACGCGAGAAACTACCCACAAAATCCTCCGGCAACGGACAAACCTATAAGGATGCAGGCGTCGATATTGACGCCGGCAACCGCTTTGTGGATGTCATCAAGCCTCTGGCCAGGGCGACCCGCAGACCGGGCGCGGATGCCTCGCTGGGCGGGTTTGGCGGGCTGTTTGATCTGAAGGCGGCGGGTTTTACGGACCCCATTCTGGTGGCCGCCACGGATGGTGTAGGCACCAAACTGCGCATTGCGATCGATCTGGCGCGACACGATACCATCGGCATTGATCTGGTCGCCATGTGTGTCAACGATCTGGTGGTACAGGGGGCAGAGCCGCTATTTTTCCTGGATTATTATGCCACCGGCCATCTGGATGTGGAGGTGGGTCGTGAAATTGTCAGTGGCATTGCGCTGGCCTGCTTTGAGACCGGCTGTGCGCTGATCGGCGGCGAAACGGCCGAAATGCCGGGCATGTACCGCGACGGCGATTATGATCTGGCGGGCTTTGCCGTGGGTGCCGTGGAACGCGGTCAGGCGCTGCCGCGTGGAGACATTGCTGCCGGAGACATTCTATTAGGAATTGCCTCTAGTGGATTACATTCAAATGGTTTTTCTCTGGTACGAAGACTGGTCGAACAGGCCGGGATCGGGTTGGATGATCCGGCTCCGTTTATCGCTGAGCATACATTTGGCTTGAGCCTGCTGACCCCCACGAAGCTATACGTCAAAAGCTGTCTGGCGGCGATCCGTCGCGGCACTGTCAAGGGGCTGGCGCATATTACGGGTGGTGGGCTGACCGAAAATATTCCGCGCGTACTGCCCACTGGGGTGACGGCAGAAGTGGATTTGGCAAGCTGGTCGCTTCCACCATTATTTGTCTGGCTGCAACGTACAGGCGGTATGTCAGATGCCGAAATGCTGAAAACCTTTAATTGCGGCATAGGCATGGTGGCGGTGGTGGCCCCGGACAAGGCAGAGGCCGCGATGGCGATATTGGCCGCTGAGGGCGAAACCGTATTTCCAATTGGAAAGCTGAGCGTGGGAAGCGGCGATCCAAAGGTCATGTATCACGCGCATCTGACAAAGGGCTGATCCGCAATGCAGGGTAAGCGGCTGAAAACAGGCGTACTGATTTCAGGATCGGGAACCAATTTACAGGCCTTGATCGATGCCTGCGCCGCGCCGGATTTCCCGGCTGAGATTGTGCTGGTGATTTCCAACCGGGCCGACGCAGGCGGGCTGGAGCGCGCCAATCAGGCTGGGATCCCAACGCAGGTTATCCCGCACAGGAATTATGCGTCGCGTGAGGCGTTCGATACCGCTATCGATGTGGCATTGCGCACAGCGGAGGTCGAATTTGTCTGCCTGGCGGGGTTTATGCGGCTGCTGACCCCCGACTTTGTCAATCAGTGGCATGACCGGCTGATCAATATCCACCCCTCTTTGTTGCCTGCATTCAAGGGCATAGACGCGGTAGAACAGGCGCTGGCGGCAGGAGTTCACATGACCGGCTGCACGGTGCATTTTGTGCGCCCGGAAATGGATACCGGCCCGATCCTGTTACAGGCGGAAGTGCCGATTGAGGCAGGCGACACGAGTGCGGCCCTGCATGAGCGTATTCGTCAGGCCGAGCATCGCTGCTATCCTGAAGCCCTGCGGCTGATAGCCGCAGGTAAGGTTGCCGTTTCCGGGGAAACAGCAACTATTTCAGATAATTAACCTACGATTTCAACCTTGGAAAAGAAGTAGGAGATTTCTTCCGCCGCGGTTTCCGGCGCGTCCGAGCCATGCACGCAATTGCGCTCAATGCCTTCGCCATAGGTTTTGCGGATGGTGCCTTCGGCGGCCTTGGCCGGGTCGGTCGCGCCCATCACTTCGCGGTTGCGGGCGATGGCGTTGTCGCCTTCCAGCACCTGCACGACGACGGGGCCAGAGACCATATAATCGCAAAGTTCACCAAAAAACGGCCGCGCCTTATGCACGGCGTAAAACCCCTCGGCCTGGGCGCGGGACATGTGTATGCGCTTTTGCGCAATAATACGCAGGCCGGCCGCTTCCAGCATGGCCGCAATCTTGCCGGTCAGATTTCGGGCCGTCGCATCGGGTTTAATAATCGAAAAAGTACGCTCAATCGCCATAACGCCATCCTTGTATTCACTGATCAACACTTTAAGGGGGCGTTATAGCCAGCGCTGACCAGCGGAGCAAGGGGCAGCGTTAAATCAGCTCCGCATCCATACTTAAAGGGAATCGATTATCGCCCAGCCCTATCAGCAAATTATCCCGCATGGTCTCAAGACATCTATCAACGGTCCGCAAATCAATATTTGAAATGCCCACAGTCAGGCTGGCATTCAGGCTATCCATGACCAGTTCCATTCGGGGATGAATTTCCCGCACCCGATCAGTGGCGAAAATACGCCGGACCCTGCGATCCTGCGGGTCCAGGCGTCGCTCGACCAGGCCTTTCTGTTCAAGCTGATCGATGATGCAGGCCAGCGGCGCCTTGTGTATGCCCAGAAAATTTGAAAGCTCGGTTTGATTAACCCCATCCCCAAGGGATTTTAACCCGGCTATTACAATGGATTGTGGTCCCGTCATGTCCAGCGAAGAGACAACACCCTCATGCCAGTAGCGCCGCGTAAGGCGCATTAACTGGTATAATGTTCCGCCAATGTCCACACGTTGTGAATTAGGCATGCCCCACTTCCTCCCGTTTATTGTTTTTGGTTATTGTGGTTGTGCAAGCCTACACGTCGCCCTGATCAATGCAAATCAATTAATTACAGGCTTATTAAAAATTTATGGATAATCGTAAACTTTCTTTCAGGCTATTAGCGTATTGTATATTTATTGGGATGTTTGACACCAATTCCGTGGCAAGTAAGAAGCAGTTAAGGCTATAAAAGTAACACTTTTTCCGAATTAGGGTCGGCCTCTTATAGAGTCGGCCTTTTTTACGCTGTTACTCTCGGTGACCCACGCTTGGTTTGTTTGATTAGGACAAATTACTGTGATTGAGACTGAACATTCATTTTGCGGCACCAGAAATATGGGATCAGGCATGAAGTATCAAAAGGGCGTTGATTGATGGCTTCGCCTATGCAGCCCACACTGATCACTGTTATTCACACAGAGGAAGAATTTCCCTGGGATCAGCCATTTGATCGCACGAATACAGGTGTGGGTCATATAAAGCATCTGGCTGCTCTGGAGAGGGTATTCGATAAATTTGGCGTTATTCCAACCTATGTGATGGGCTATCCTATTACGGATCGCAAAGAGGTTGTTGAAGCTTTTAAGAAGACCGTAAATACCGGCCGGGCAACACTGGGTGTCCACCTGCACCCCTGGGTAACGCCACCATATACGGAAGTAGTGAACAAGAAAAATTCATATCCTGGAAATTTACCTGCCCAATTAGAGGAAGATAAAATCCGTCACCTAACGGATTCTATTGAGCGCGCATATGGCAAACGTCCAAAAACTTATCTGGCCGGAAGATATGGCTATGGCGCTAATACAGGCAGCATACTCGAATCACTGGGCTTTGAAACGGACCTTAGTTCTTCCCCACCTTTTGATTTTAGTGATGATGGCGGGCCTGATTATTATCACAGCCCCATGTTTCCGTGGTTTGCTGGACCAAACAAAAGTATTTTGCGGGTTCCTCTGAGTGGCGCGATTATGGGTTATTTATGCGAGAGGGGCCGTCCAATTATTGGTAACTATCAAAAAATCCCACCCCTACTGAAAGGCCTGCTTTCCCGAACAGGTGCGGCTGTACGCATACGGCTATCACCAGAGGGATATAGTCTTGCCGATGCGATCCAGTTGACGCAATACCTTCAGAGTCTGGGAGTCTGGCTTTTTGTATACTCTTTACATTCACCATCCGTTGAGATCGGGCACACACCCTATGTCAACTCGGAGGCGGAACTCGCTTCTTTCCTTGAAAGAATCGAAGGCTATATGTCCTACTTCAGCGAGGTTTTGGGGGGGCGTTTTGCGGGTGCTGATCAGGTGCGGGACTGGATTAGACAGGTAGGCTTACAGCCGTTGGCGTCAGAGGAAAAGCTCTCTGGCAAGATTTTCCAGACGAACGGCAAATCGCGTTGAGCGCAAGCGCAACCAGTATAAATCCCGCTGATTGGTGCTGAGGCTTGATTTATGCTGTCTTTCGCCAGCCATAAAATCATAAACATTCCGGCCCAGTGCTAACGAGCTGATGATCGCTAAATAATGTGAAACATATCCGGGCTTGGAAATTTTGTCGTCTGCATAAAGAAAGCCGCTCTGATAGGCATAAACCGTACCGCGCCAGACAAAATTATATAAATATCCGATAACATGAGACCCCGCTGTTACCTGGGCCATTTCTATGTGCCCGTCGTCGAAGGCATCCTTGATTAATGCGGTATGAAATTTTTTGAAGAAAGGTTTTGAAAACGCACCTGGCTGACCGCGCATACGCCAATATTTCTGATGCGCATCCTGCATATCTATAAAATATGCCAATGCTTCATTTCGCGTGGGAGCGACATGATATTCAGTTGGTCCCATCTTTTCATAATAGCGAAGCGCGCGCCGCAAGGATTGTCGACTGTTCCGGCTGAGATGGGACAAATAATCTTTACCGCTAATGCGTATTAAATCTAAATCCACATAAGGGGCGGGCGAAACGTTTAGCTGGTTTGCCTGACGTTCATTTTCAGACGCAAGCGTTGTAGCTATATTCGTCAGATTGGCGTTAATACCATTTAATCGAATGGTCTGATTTTTGACGCCCCCCTTTAACAGCCAGGCTAAAGCAGCGCACGATACCCTATCCTCCATCCCGCTGGTGACAAGGAAGCCATTATATTCGATGGATATCATGTCAAACCGATTGTTGCCGGTCGCATTCAATGCAATTTGCGACAGATTGAGTACATGGCTGACAATTGGAACTTTGCCGCTGACCAGTATAGCCAGGCCCACCGTTTGCGTTTCTGTCCGTACACGCAATACCTTTGGCTTAATATGTGCCGGAAGACAGCGCAGCCAGCTTCCAATCCAGTGCCACGACAGAAAAAATGAATGATTTGTCGATCTGTCTTCCAAATCGCACCACTCAATCGCAAGCTGATCTATGTTCTCTATGGGTGTTGCGGTAATATTTAGCGATGGGGGGGGATGTGAGTTCACGGTGCCCTTGGTCTCGATGGGATTTTACTGTGTCGCAAATGCCCTATTTCAAACGTGGAGGCTAGATAATAAATGCCGACAGCGCAAATTAAACCGGGTGGTCCGCTTTCGCGTTTCAAGGTTCTGGATTTGACCCGGGTGCGGGCAGGGCCTACGGCGGTTCGTCAACTGGCTGATTGGGGCGCTGATGTCATCAAGATCGAAGCGCCTCGCACCGCGCATGTCGATGATGGCCTGGGCGGATCGCGCAATAGCTCGGACTTTCAGAATCTGCACCGCAACAAGCGCGCTATGACGCTTAATCTTAAAGATCCCGAAGGCGTGGGGATACTGAAACAATTGGTCAAAACAGCAGACGTGCTGGTGGAAAACTATCGGTCTGGCGTGAAACATCGTCTGGGCATTGATTATGAAACCCTGCGGTCGGTTAACCCGCGCCTGGTTTACGGAAGTATTTCGGGCTTTGGTCAGGATGGCCCCTATGGTGATCTGGCAGGCTTCGATCAGGTGGCACAGGGTATGGGGGGATTGATGTCCATCACCGGCTTGCCCGGGCAGGGGCCAGTGCGTGCGGGCATTCCGGTGGCGGATCTCACGGCCGGTTTATATTGCGCGCAGGGTATTCTGATTGCATTGCTGGAAAGAGAACAGTCAGGCGAAGGGCAGTGGGTGCAAACATCATTGTTACAGGCGCAGGTGGCCATGCTGGATTTTCAGGCGGCCAGATGGCTGATGGATGGGGTGGTGCCACCGCAGGCGGGCAATAATCATCCGGTTGGAATCCCTACAGGGGTGTTCCAGACAAAGGATGGCTATATCAATATCGCTGCAACCGGAGATGCGATTTATCGGCGGTTCTGTGAGGTAATTGAACGCCCGGATTTGTTGACTAATTCTGATTTCGCCACCCCGCGCGCCCGTTCCAAAAACCGCGATGCCATCAACGCGATCATTCAGGAAATCATCATTAAACGCAACAGCAGCGAATGGATTGCGGCCTTCAACGAGGCCGGCGTTCCCAGTGGGCCAATAAATAATATCAAGCAGGTATTTGATGATCCTCAGGTAAAGCATATGGGTATGGCCGTTTCGGTCAGTCATCCTGAAATGGGGGAAATCAAACTGGTCGGGCAGGGCGTTAGTCTGGGTCGCACACCCTTTCATATTACCAGTCCTGTGCCGGCGCAGGGGGCCCACACCGATGAGGTTTTGGCTGAATATGGCTATAATGCAACCACCATCGCCGGGTTTAGAGACCGGGGCGTGATATGAAAACGGTAAAGGGAATAAAAGGATGAGTCATGGCAGTGATCGCATCCAGCTTGTGAAAGAAGGGCCTGTCGCCTGGATCATTATTAATCATCCTGCGCGGCGTAACGCCATGTCGATAGATATGTGGCAGGCCATACCGCGCATGCTGGACGATGTTGAATCAGACGGTGCCATTCGCGCTATTGTTCTCAAAGGGGCAGGCGACGAGGCCTTTGTTGCAGGCGCGGATATTTCTGAATTTGAAACCCATCGCGCTACGCCCGAAGCCGTTATGGCTTATGATACTTTTGTCGATGGCGCTAATAGCAGGTTGGCAGAAACTCCAATTCCGACAATCGCCATGATTCGGGGGTTTTGTATTGGGGGCGGAATGGGTATTGCGCTGAGTTGTGATCTACGGTTTGCAACACCGCAATCGGTTTTTGCCATTCCTGCTGCAAAACTTGGTCTTGGCTATAGGCCAGATGGTATTCGCACGCTGATGAATCTGGTTGGCCCTGGCTTTGCGCGCGAAATATTCTTTACCGCCCGTCAGTTCAATGCAGAAGAAGCTTTTTCTATGGGCCTTATCAACCGCTTGCTAGAGGACACGGAGATTGAGATTAAAGTACGTGAAACCTGCGCCGTGATTGCAGCGAACGCGCCACTCACACTTCGCGCGGCGAAGCGGGCGATGCTTGACATAGATAAAGCGCCGGATGGGTTTGACGCCACTTTAGCTGAACAGATGGTCCATGCCTGTTTTCATAGCGAAGATTATAAGGAAGGCCGCAGGGCCTTCATGGACAAGCGCAAACCCGAATTCGGGGGCAGATGAGCAACCCCAAGTTTGACGGGGCGGGAATAGATCTGGCATAAAACCAGCCCATGCCTTATATATGCAATAACTATTTGCTTTATTGCATGACGGGCTATGAACTGGGACGATTTACGATACGCGCTGGCAGTTTCCGAGCTTGGCAGCCTATCTGCGGCAGCGGATTCGCTGGGTGTAAATGCATCAACTGTTTTGCGGCGTATCGCGGCGCTTGAAAAATCTGTCGGCACACGACTGTTTGAGCGTGACCGGACAGGTTACCGGGTGACACAGGAAGGCAGCGCGCTGGTCGCTTCCTTGCGGCCTGTGCAGGATCGAATAGCCGGAATTTCCAAAAGCTTTGTATCAGAAGATCATGGGGCCGAATCAGTATTGCGCATTTCGGCACCTGCCGCGCTCAGTAGTGCGCTGATTGCACCGCGTCTGGGCCAGTTTCGCGCCAGCTATCCGGGGCTGACGGTTGACATTCAGACCACGCATGGGGCGCCACCGGATAAACTTGGCATGCTGGATTTGGCGCTATCTTATGGGCGGCCGGTGTCCGGGGATATGGTTGTGCGTAAACTTGCAGATATCGGGTATGGGCTGTATGCCAGCACTGAATTGCTTTCACGCCATCCAAAGGCCCGGCAAAAGCAACTTTCAGGCGTTCCCCTGATTGGTTTTGCGGGGACGAACCTGCAACTGACCCCGGTAATTTGGCTGGATAATGCAGCATTCAAATCACAGACTGTTCTCAGAACAGAGGATGCTAATTGCCGTTTTTCTTCGGTAATATCAGGTGTTGGAATGGCTATTTTACCTAACTTCTTAGCTGATCAGGTTTCCGGGGTAACCAGAATTTATGGACCGGAGACAGTTGGCAGGGTTGAACTGTGGCTGGCTACACATAAAGAGACGCGGCATGTTTCCCGGATGCGCGTTCTGGTTGACTTCCTTGTAAAGCTAACCCGTGATCGGCGTCTGCGATTGGCAGGTGAGGGGAAATAAACATGCGGCCCTGGCCAGTAACATTGTTTGGAATCAGCTAGCTAAACTGCAAAAAGCCTTGCCGAGTCAGTATGTTTTGCCATAGATTGCGTCGACTGGACCAACTGATTAACTATCTTAAGTGCGTTAATCTGTAGGTTGCCTTTTACACGTCAATATTTTGCCCTGCGCAGTGGCAAAGTGGTCTGTTAGTTAAAAAGTGGTCTGTTAGTTAACATGATAGTGAACCAGCATAATTTACGTATGCATTTGATGTCATCGGACCTGGGGTTCGGCACGTCAATGCTGTCGGCATGCGTGGGGTCATTGTCAAATCCTGGTCGTTTTTCTTGTGTCGACAGTGCGCTTCTCCTTATCTGCCCCTAGGCATCGACTGGCTGATTGGCCGGGTGTTTAGGGGGTATTCACGCCGGAACATAATTTGGCCTCAATAGGGAATACATTAAGGACGAAGATGATGACAAACAGCAAGAACCGAATCCTGATTTTCGATACGACCATGCGCGACGGAGAACAGTCGCCCGGCGCATCAATGACGCTCGAAGAAAAACTGCGCATCGCCGAGATGCTTGAACATATGGGCGTCGATATTATTGAGGCCGGTTTTCCAATTGCCTCGAATGGTGATTTCGAAGCGGTGCGCGAAGTTTCAAAACTTGTTAAAAATTCGGTTGTCGCAGGTTTGTCGCGCGCGAACACCAAGGATATTGATCGCGCCTGGGAGGCGTTAAAAGGCGCGAAGCGTCCGCGCATTCACACGGTCATTGCCACAAGTCCGGTGCATATGAAGTACAAGCTGCAAATGCAGCCGGAAGAGGTGTTGGATACCGTGATCGCAACGGTCACGCATGCGCGCAATTTGTGCGGGGATGTGGAATGGTCGGCAGAAGACGCCACACGCGCGGAATTTGATTTTCTATGCAAATGCATTGACGCCGCCATCCGGTCGGGCGCCACGACGATCAATCTTCCCGATACGGTTGGATATGCCATGCCTGCCGAATATGGCAAGCTGATCGCTGATTTGATCGCCAATGTGGCGAACAGCGACAAAGCGGTATTTTCCACGCATTGCCATAATGATCTGGGACTTGCTGTTGCCAATTCGCTGGCGGCTGTTTCCAATGGCGCACGTCAGATAGAGTGCACCATAAATGGACTGGGAGAGCGTGCAGGCAATGCGGCACTTGAAGAAATCGTAATGGCGCTGCGTGTTCGCAATGATTTCCTGCCTTTTGAAACGGGCGTAATCAGTGAGAATTTTGTTGCCGCTTCACGTATGGTTTCAACGGCAACGGGCTTTCCGGTTCAGTATAACAAGGCAATCGTTGGCAAGAATGCCTTTGCACATGAATCCGGTATTCATCAGGACGGCATGCTCAAAAATACCCAGACCTATGAAATCATGACTCCAGAAAGTGTGGGCGTTTACCAAAGCTCGCTCGTGATGGGCAAGCATTCCGGGCGCCATGCTTTCCGTAAAAAAATCGAAGAGATGGGTTATCAGCTCGGACAGAATGCCATCGAAGATGCCTTCGTGCGTTTCAAGGAACTGACGGATCGCAAGAAGCAGGTTTATGACGAGGATATTGCCGCGCTGATCGACGATGCACTGGTGCGCGGCCAGGATAAAATCAGGATTGTTTCGCTGGCAGTTATTGCGGGGACCAAGGGACCGCAAAGCGCAACCCTTGAACTTGATGTGGATGGCCAGATTGGCGCAACGACGGCAACAGGCAACGGTCCGGTCGATGCGATCTTCAATGCCATTCAGGCGTTATATCCGCATGAGGCGCGTTTGCAATTGTATCAGGTGCATGCCGTTACCGAAGGTACTGACGCGCAAGCCGAAGTGAGTGTGCGGCTGGAACAGAATGGCAAGGCCGTGACGGGGCAGGGTGCGGACCCGGATACGCTGGTTGCCAGTGCACGGGCCTATGTGAATGCGCTTAATCGGTTATTGATCAAGCGGGATAAAACGGTATCGGTTGCACTGACAGCAACCGTATAGAAGCGGCCTTACGGCATGAAAACTTCCTGGCAGTGACAGGCTGCCAGGATTTTTACAGGTGAAATTTTAATTTGTTTAATTTTTTATCTTTGCGAAAAATTAACCATTTTGGATTTCTCTACTATAACGTGTGCATCACTTGTTGAGCAATTTTGAGTTCTTTTAGGTAGAGGTAGTTTTGCGTATGTTTTCCAATCTGTTAGGCTTCTTTTCTGCCGATATGGCTATTGATCTCGGCACTGCAAATACGCTTGTCTATGTAAAAGGTCGCGGGGTTGTGCTCAATGAGCCATCTGTCGTTGCGATTGTAGAGATTGGCGGTCGCAAACAGGTACTTGCTGTGGGTGATGAGGCCAAGCAAATGCTTGGCAAAACCCCAGGAAATATTGAGGCCATTCGCCCGATGCGCGAAGGCGTTATTGCGGATTTCGAAGTGGCGGAGGAAATGATTAAGCACTTTATACGTAAAGTGCATAACCGCAGGTCATTTGCGAGCCCGCAGATTATGATTTGCGTACCATCTGGATCGACTGCGGTTGAACGCAGGGCAATTCAGGATTCTGCGCTTTCGGCTGGGGCGCGCCGCGTATTTTTAATTGAGGAACCCATGGCTGCGGCAATTGGCGCCGGTTTACCCGTAACAGAGCCTACCGGATCAATGGTTGTTGATATCGGTGGAGGCACAACAGAGGTTGCGGTTTTATCGCTGGGCGGAATTGTCTATGCGCGTTCCGTGCGCGTGGGTGGTGACAAAATGGATGAGGCAATCATCAGTTATATTCGCCGTCATCATAATTTGATGATCGGAGAGGCCAGCGCTGAACGCATAAAGGCGCAGATTGGCGCGGCCTGCCCGCCAAAAGAAGGCGATGGTCCATCAGTTACACTACGCGGCCGACATCTGATTGAGGGTGTTCCCAAAGAAATCAGCATTTGCGAGCGTCAGATTGCCGAAAGCCTAGCAGAACCGGTTAGCGCCATCGTCGAAGCAGTAAAGGTCGCGCTTGAACAAACGCCGCCGGAATTGGCGGCCGATATTGTTGACAAGGGAATCGTGTTGACGGGCGGCGGCGGGCTTTTGAAAAATCTTGATCTGGTGCTGCGCGAGGCGACAGGTCTACCGGTTATTGTGGCCGAGGACCCCCTGTCATGCGTCGCAAAAGGCACTGGTATTGCGCTGGAGCATTTGAAAACAATGCGCCATGTGCTTTCAGGAATTAGTTAGGTGGGATGAAATAGGCTATGACTAAATTGAGGCCGCGTATTGACCAGGGAGGGGGGCGTCTTGCAATTCGATTGCAGGATCTTGGTCAGCGGCTGTCATTTGTCATTCTGGTAAGTGCTGCGATTATTTTATTACTGGCAGGGCGCACAGAAACCGAGCGTATGGAGGTTTTCCGTTCAGCGTTAAGTGACTTTACGGCACCAATTCTTGAAATTTCCTCCCGGCCAATTCAGGCTTTGCGGGCTGGTTACGAAGAAGTTGATCTGTATTTTAACACGCTGGAAGAAAATCGCGCGTTACGCGCAAAGTTGGAGCGATTGCAGGCCTGGCAAGCCCTTGCTCTGAAACTGCAAAATGAAAACAAGGAATTCCGCTCATTGTTAAATGCGCAGGATTTTCCGGAATCTCCATATATATCGGCACGGGTTATCGGCGATCTGGGTAGCCCGTTCGTGCATACCGTGCTCATTAATGCCGGTCAAAAACATGGCGTTGAAAAAGGTATGCCAGTTGTTGGTGCGGAAGGGCTGATAGGTCAGGTGGTGTCAGCAGGCAATAAGGTCTCGCGCGTTTTACTGCTTTCTGATCTGAACAGCCGTGTCCCGGTTCGCCTTGAAGCGAGCGGTTATCAATCTGTTTTGGCCGGAGACAATGAGGTAAATCCTCAATTGTTTTATTTGCCAGCGCGCGCAAAAATCGCGGTTGGTGATCGACTGGTTACGTCAGGGCATGGCGGCGTCTTTCCGCCAGGCATTCCCGTGGGTAAGGTGATCAGCCTTAAGAATAACGCATCAAAAACAGAAATTCGTGTGCAGACCTTTACAGACGAGCATCGTTTGAGTTTTGTACGTGTGTTGCAATATCATGGAGCTGAATCGCCACCGGGCACAATTGGAGAAGTTTCGTCTTCATCCGTGAAGATGGATGAGCAATCGAAGGCCTCTGCCTCCTCTACTGCCACAGTCGGAATACAATGAAGACATCCCGGTCGCCAGGTGATATTCGCCGCTTTATCGCAGCGCTTATTCCTACCTCAACAGCATTTGTTTTTGTTCTTGTGGGAGTTGTGCCGTCGGGCGTGCCAGGTTTTAGCTCAGTAACGCCCCTGTTAAGTGTAGCTGCGATTTTCTATTGGGTGGTGGCGCGGCCCAGCCTTATGCCGCCTGCCGCTGTTTTTTGCGTTGGTCTGTTGCAGGATGTATTATCCGGTGGCCCCATCGGACTGTGGGCTTTGACACTGTTGCTGGTACAGTATTTTTCACTCTCCCAGCGAAAACTTCTGGTCGGCCATTCGTTCGTTTTGGGCTGGATAGGGTTTGCATCTATTGTCCTGGGGGCCGCCTGTCTGGCGTGGCTTGCGGCAAGCGCATATTTCAATTTGATATTATCTCCAGTACCGGTTTTAGTGCAGGCGGCGCTGACAATACTTGTGTATCCGGTGATTTCATTGCTACTGGTAAGTTTGTCGCGCTGGATGCCTTCGGCGCATTAAAGCGGATAAGGATTTGTTCGTATGCTGCCCGGTGGCCGCGAAAACAAATTAATTAAAAGTTTTACACGTCGCTCCGCAATTCTGGCTGGAGGGCAGGCGCTGATGTTTGGCGCGCTGGCCTCGCGGATTTATTATCTACAGGTCGTCGAGGCGGAACAGTATAAAGTTCTGGCAGATGAAAACCGGATCAGCTTGCGTTTGATACCTCCCCAACGTGGACGCATACTGGACCGTTATGGCGATGAACTGGCCACTCTCCGACAGAATTATGGCGTTATCCTTATTCCCGAACGCACCAGAGATGTGACGCGTACGCTGTCGGTGCTGTCAGAACATATTCAGATTACCGAAGAAAATCACAAACGCGTTTTAAGAGAAATTCGTAGCAAACGCAGTTTTATGCCAATTATTATTGCCGAAAACCTCAGTTGGGATGATTTTGCGCGTATCAATGTTAAAAGCTATGATCTTGCAGGTGTGCAGCCGATTGTTGGAGAAATCCGTGACTACCCATATGGCGCATTGCTTTCGCATTTAATTGGCTATGTTGCTTCAGTTTCGGAAGACGATCTTGCCAAAATAGATAATCCCGAACCAGTCCTTCGAGCACCAGGCTTTAGAATCGGCAAAAGCGGTATTGAAAAAATGCAGGACGTCGAGTTGCGCGGACTGGCCGGGAATATGCGGGTGGAGGTCAATGCCTATGATCGCGTCATACGTGAGTTGAACCGTACCGAAGGCGTGCCTGGAAAGGACGCGGTATTAAGCATCGATATTGAGATGCAAAAGGCCGCTGCGGCCGCGCTAACCGGACAAAGTGGTTCCATTGTCTGTATGGATATTGAACGTGGCGAAGTGTTGACGCTTGTCTCGGTGCCAGGCTTTGAGCCGGATAATTTCAATATGGGGTTGTCTAATGCGCAATGGAAGGCGTTGCAGAATGATCCCATGCACCCGTTGATAAACAAGTCAATCGCGGGATTATACCCGCCTGGATCGACCATAAAACCCCTGATAGCGATGGCCGCGTTGGCCAGCGGCGCGATGTCACCGACAGACGGTGTGTTTTGCAATGGTAAGGCGCGTCTGGGTAGTCATCTATTTCATTGCTGGAAAAAAGAAGGTCATGGCGCGATGTCAATGCGCGAGGCCATAAAACATTCCTGTGATGTCTATTTTTATGAAGCTGGTCGACGTACCGGTATTGTGCCCATGCAGAAAATGGCGAACCAGTTTGGTCTTGGCGTGAAACTGAATATTGGCCTGCCGGATGAAAAACAGGGGCTGATGCCGTCACCGGACTGGAAACGTGCGCGCCTGGGGCAGCCCTGGTTTGGTGGCGAAACCCTGATTGCTGCTATTGGTCAGGGGTATATACAGACGACGCCATTGCAACTGGCCGTGATGACCGCACGCATCGCCAGTGGCAAAGCCGTGGTGCCGCGTTTGTTACGCGATCCATCTGCAAATGCAACGCCGATAATTTTTCCTGATATGAATATTCCGGCCGATTATCTGAAAATTGCCCAGGACGGCATGTGGGCGGTTGTGAATGAAGTGCGCGGTACGGCATATACCAAGCGCATGGATTATAATGGTTACCAATATTCCGGAAAGACCGGAACGGCACAGGTGCGGCGCATCAGCCGCGAGGAACGCTATCGTGCGGGTGGTGTAACGAAAAACGAAAATCTTCCGTGGGAACAGCGCGACCATGCGCTATTTGTTGGCTACGCGCCATCGGACAAGCCGCGTTACGCCATTTCTGTGGTTATAGAACATGGCGGTGGTGGTTCCACCGTCGCCGCGCCAATCGCCCGCGATATATTGACGCTGGCGCTGGCAAGGGAATCCCAGGGGCTGAAACTTTATGCACCCCCCGCGCAAACGGCATAACTTGTCCTACCGGTTGCGGTGATCGCGCGCCTGTCCGGCGACTTTTGGATGCGGATAGGGATGGTGCACTTCGCGTTTGCGAAACGGAATTTTCTGCAACTTCGCTACTGCCTCGTTATAGATCGCCAGCAACTGATCTTCCAATTCATAATTCAACGGATCAGCTTTATTGGAGAATTTTCCATCATTGGCGGGGCGGTGTTTCAGCATCCAGGCAACCGTGCGCGGAATGGCTTCCTGCATCGGCACCAGATCGCGATATCCCAGGTCATGTTTGATATTATACAGATCCATTAACTGATGGTTCGTGGACGTATCAAGTGGCAGGAAGTCACGCGATGTATGCGCATACGCCTCCGGGATACCACAAATTTCAAATTCCCAGTCCATGCAGCGGGCAATCATTTGCGCCCACGCGCCAACCGTCAATGCCTGATCGTCCGCGCAATTATATATTTTTCCAGCCGACGCGTCGGGCTTGTCAACCGCCAGCAATACCGCATGCGCCATATTTTCTGCATAGCCACGCGACACCACCGTCATGCCATTATCGGCCAGCGCAATTTGTTTGCGCTTGTCCTGGACACGTTTCATGATCAGCCATTCCAGCGAACCGATTGCATTGGGGCCATAGACCATTGGATAGCGGAATGTGGTGGCATTGTAATGTCCGGCTTTGTGAAACCCCATAATGGTGTCTTCAGTTTGGCGGATCAGCCAGCCAAAACTGGCTTCTTCGGATGATTCAATGCGCTGCGCGTTTTCCGGTGTCGGGATCGGCATGCCGTGGGGATAATTTTCAAGCGGGTTAAACATACCGCGATAGCTGGGCGGACCGCCAATGGTAATCAGGCGTGGCGTAATGCCAATCAATGCCTCGGCAATCACGCGAATACGGCCATAAGTGGCGATGACAATATCGAAGGTGCGCCCTACCAATACCGGATCCAGTGTTTCACGAAAATGCGGATCGACATGGATGTGTTCAACTTCCGGTGGATTTTCGTCCAGCTCATGCGTGCCACGATGCAGCATCGCCACCTCATAGCCGCGCGCAATTAGTCCATTCACCAAATAAGGGCCGGTAGGCCCTGTTCCTCCAATTACCAGCGCTTTCATAAATATTTCTATCTCCACGTTCCTGTCGATTTCGGCTCGACAGATATTTTTTGTTTAACGGTTTCTGTGATCCAATCCTTCGCCAGGCTTTTTGGGATGCGCATAGGAATGGTGCACTGGCGCGGCGGTGAACGGTATTTCCTGTAGCTGTGCTTTGGTCTGATTATACACCGCGAGCAAACGATCTTCCATTGCGTAATCCAGCGGTGTCGAATCCGGCCTGTGTTTCAACATCCAATTTATCGTATGCGGGATGGCCTTTTGCATGGGCACGACATCACGATAGCCAAGATCTTCACGGATCGCTGCTATGTCCATGATCTGATGATTGACCGAATTGTGATACAGCAGGAAATCCGCTGCCGAATAGGCGAACACGCCCGGCAGGCTACAGATTTCAAATTCCCAATCCATGCTGCGGGCAATCATCTGCACCCATTGCGCAACCGTCAGACCCTGTTCGTCTGCACAATTATATATCTTTCCGGCCGACGCTTCTGGTTTATCCGCAGCCAGCAAAACCGCATGCGCCATATTTTCCGCATAGCCACGCGACAGAACGGTCAGGCCACCTTCGGGCAAAATGATCTGCCGCCGCTTGTCCTGCACCCGCTTCATAATATGCCATTCAAGCGAGCGGATGGAATTTGGTCCGTACACCATCGGATAGCGAAACATGGTTGCGTTATAATGCCCCGCCGCATGACCTTGCATCACCACATCTTCAGTATGCCGGATAAGCCAGCCAAATTCGAATTCCTCACGCGATGCGATGCGCGTGGCATCCTCGCGGGTGGGGATCGGCATGCCCGAAGGCGTGTTTGCCTGTGGCTGCATCATGCCGCGATAACAAACGGCGCCGCCAACAGCAATTAATCGGCGGGTAACACCAATAAGCGCGTCGGCAATGACACGTATCCGCCCATAGGTGGCGATCACAATATCGAAATCGCGCCCCTTCAGCCCCTCGTCCAGGGTTTCCCGAAAATGCGGATCAACATGAATATGTTCAATTTCTGGCGGATTTTCGGGCAATTCATGGGCGCCGCGATGCAGCATGGCGACCTCATAACCGCGCGCCCTTAGCCCGTTGATAATATAAGGGCCGGTCGGGCCGGTGCCGCCGATAACCAAAGCTTTCATTTGCCCTCCCGGAACCCTATGAAATATGATCATAATTATAAGAGACATGGCTGCGAAACGCCATGCCGGAATAGGAGACGCTGGATGAAACACAAACTGATATCAGCCGACGGACATATCGACTTTCCGCTTATGCCGGAAAATCTGTGGCGCGACAATGCGCCCGCAGAATTGAAAGATCGCATGCCGCGAATCGTTGAACGCAAAGGCAGCCGCATATGGGAATCCGCCACCGGGACTTCACTGGGCCTTGCGGGCGGCATGGGATCGGGTGGTCGCCGCTATCAGCCGGGTCAGATACACCGTTCGGATCGCATGGCGGAACAGGGGCTGTACGCGGATCAGGACAGAGGCATCATGCGTCCCGCTGTGCCGGAGTTGCGCATCAAGGATCAGGAGCTGGACGGCCTGTCGGGCGAAGTTCTGTACGGTATTCTTGGGGCCGCCAACCGGCTGGGTGACCCGGAAGTCGTCAAATGCGTAGTGCGCACCTATAACCAGTGGCTTTCGGAATTTTGCAAGGTGGCGCCGAACAGATTTGCCGGGATCGGTTGTATCTCCGGCGGCACACCGGAGGAATCGGCGCAGGAAATCCGGCGCATCGCGACATTGGGCCTGAAGGGGGCTGAGCTTGGCCTGGCGCATGACATGCTGCCGCTGTGGCATTCCGATTGGGAACCGGTATGGAAGGCGTCGGCCGAAACTGGTGTGCCATTGCATCTGCATACGATCGGCCCGAAACTGGATGACCGCTGGTTCAATGATCCGGTCTACAAACAGCGCTGGCTGGCAACGCATCTGACCGGCTTTCAGGTGCCGATGCTCAGTGTCATGGCGGCGATCATCTTTAGTGGCGCGCTGGAGCGGTACAAAACTCTCAAAGTCGTCATTGGCGAATCCGGCATTGGCTGGATCCCCTATGTGCTGGAGCGTATGGATTATGAATGGGAAGATCAGTTCAAAGACGTGGTGCCGCGCCCGCCCAGCGAATACTGGTACGGGCATATGTACGCGACATTCCAGATCGACCGTGTTGGCATCGAAAATGTCAAACGCATCGGTGAAGACAATATCATGTGGGGCAATGATTTTCCGCACCCGGACGGAATCTGGCCGGATAGCAGGGCATCGCTGACCGAACAGCTTGCCGGAATTGACGAAAAGATTGTACGCAAAATAACCCATGATAATGCGGCAAAATTATATGGATTTGCCATTTAGTGATATAAGCCAGGGACATGGTCGATTTAATTCAGATTGAATGGCCCTTCCTGTATGACTGAACGTATCATGGCTGTAACAGGTGGCGAGGCGGTCAGCCGGATACTTGCTGGCTTGCTGGATGAGCTTCTAATGAATGAATCCGGCGCCGTTGCGGCGCTGAACATTGCTCATTTGCATAATTACCGTGTGGCGCTTCGCCGTGCGCGGGTAATAGTCAGTCAATATAAAGAAGTAATGCCCGCCGATGATGCGGCTTTGTTTTTAAGTGAGTTGCGCTGGTTGGGGCAGGTAACCAGCCAATTGCGCGATACAGATGTCTATCTGGCCTCCATAAAGGAGTATGAGGGATGGCTGCCTGATGAACTCAAGAGTTTTTTTCTGCCATTTCAGGAATATTTACTGCGTAACCGGGAAAATGCGCATGAGAAATTTACAGCTGCAATAACAGATGCGCGGTATACCCTGTTCATTTCAGCACTATCCATTCTCAGAATGTAACGGCGTCCAGGCAAACATTTCTTGCTCTTGGCGTCCTGATCGGCAATTTGAACGCCGGACAGGTTCAGGCGCGGGCCAAAATTGATGCCGGCTTGAAAAAGTTTTGCAGCAAACGTAGCAGGCGCGAATTTCGCGATTTATGCCAAAGCCGGAATTCTGAGCAGGCTAGAGCGCGTCACGTTTAGGTTTAACCAGGACCAACACACGGGCTGTCACCCCGGCCTTGTGCCGGGGTCCAGGAGTCACACGGGAAAGCCTGTGTTTGAGGCCCTGGATCCCGGAACAAGTCCGGGATGACACCCTGGGGGATGCTTCCGTCAAATAATGA
>CAMTVX010000053.1:0-15226 GCA_947085295.1 uncultured Alphaproteobacteria bacterium
CGGTGCGGTCGGCGGCGGCGCAGGTGCGCAGTGCTGGCGGGCCTTCGCCATATTTGGTGGTCATACCGCCAAAGGCGCGCTGATAAATCTTGCCTTCTTCGGTGCGCGAGAACGGTACGCCAAAATGTTCCAGTTCGAACACAGCGGCGGGCGCCTCGCGGCACAGAAATTCGATGGCGTCCTGATCGCCCAGCCAGTCGGCGCCCTTGACGGTGTCATACATATGCCAGCGCCAGTCATCCTCGATCATATTGCCCAGCGCTGCCGAAATGCCGCCCTGCGCTGCAACCGTGTGACTGCGGGTGGGGAAGACCTTGGTGATGTTGACGGTTTTGAGGCCGGCCTGCGCGCAGCCCAGCGTCGCGCGCAACCCCGAACCCCCGGCGCCCACAACAACAACATCATAGGTATGATCAGTAATTGGATAGGCCGTCATGTTATGCCGCGCTCCCAAAGCTCAGTTTTATTACAGACAGGACGCAGGCAAGCGCCAGCCCAAGACAGCCCAGTTTGACGATAATGATCAGGCCGATTTTACCCAGTTCCCAATGCACATAATCTTCCACGACATGCGCCAGCCCAATGCTCATGTGATAAAAACCGATCAACAGAAACATCAGCATGGCAACGCCAACCAGCGGCGAACGCATCGTCGCCACGGCGCTTTCATAATTATCCCCGGTAAGCGCGATCAGCAGCCCGGCAAAGGTCGTTGCCAGCGGGATCAGGGCGATCGCGGTCAGCCGCTGATGCCAGAAGGTCTGGGTGCCGTCTTTGGCCGAACCCTTGCCGCGCACACGGCCCATCGGTGTTTTGAAAACAGACATCAGACAGCCCCCCGGCACGTATAGGCAAGACCCCAGACAATGATCGTTAACAGGACCGAACCCGCAAATGCCGCCCACGCCGTACGGTTGGCCGTGGAAAGCTCAAAGCCATAGCCAACATCCCAGAACAGATGCCGGATGCCATTGCACAAATGATACATCAGCGACCAGGTGAAGCCGAGCAATAGCAGGCGCCCAAACCAGCTTCCCAGAAAGGCCTGCAACGCCGCATAGCTCTCCGCCCCGTCCGCCAGCGCCAGCAGCCAGCCGGTCAGCAACAGGCTGCCAATGCCAAGCCCAACCCCGGTGATGCGGTGCGTAATCGACGCCGCCATGGTGATTTTCCAGCCATAGATCTGAAGATGCGGTGATAGTGGCCGTGGCCGCATGACCGGCGGTTTGCCAGCCCCTGCCTGAGATTCCGCCATTTCTGGCCCCCTGCTATTTATTTGGCGGCATTTTGGGCCGCATATGATTCCAGCGCATACTAAGCTTGGAAGACCGTAAGTCAATCAGCGGATTAAAGAAAAATTAGGCTACCTCCGTCCCATCAGCAGCCAGCAATCCAGATCAAGGATGACGCTGGGATGATGGCCGTCGGCGTTCGCGCTGGAAAAGCCGCTGACTGGCTTGATCAGGGCGGGGTCCGCTATCCGGCCTCTTTACCGGGTGGATTTTGTGCGAATTTCGCCGTTTTGCTTAAAACGAACCAGGACGCAAACGCTTTGATGTCACGGGATTTGCCATCGAAGGTAATTTTTTGATCGCGGGACGCCTCGGCAATAGAGACATGGCCCAGCCAAATCTGTATCAGGATGCGCACATGCGCGCAAACACTGAGATCAACTTCGTGCCCCGGATCTTTCATGCACACATCAATCTCATCCCGGTCGAACACAAGCCAGAACCGGCGCCGGTTGACAGGCACTCCGGAAAACTGAAACAGAACGACAAAACGCTTGTCAACCTGGGGATGACCCGCAAGAACGCGCCGCCTTATGTCCCACATGAGAAGATCAGGATCGAGATTTTTATCCAGCGTCAGGTCATGCCTGACCCAATGCTGGGCCCAAAGCCCCATGCCATCCAGAATTGGCCCTAACGCCTTGCCGGCTTCGGTCAGGTGATACTCGCCGGCCCGGCCTTTGGCGGCCACGCGATGCGCGATGATGCCGGAATGTTCCAGATCTTTCAAACGGCGGGACAAAAGCGCGGGCGACATTCTCGGAACGCCGCGCTGAATATCATTGAAGCGCACGCTACCGCAAAGCAGCTCGCGCACGACAAGCGGCGTCCAGCGTTCGGCCAGGATTTCGGCCGCCCGCGCAACCGGACAGAATTGCCCATATCCATTGTCCTTCACCATGAGGCCGATGTTACCTCGAAAAGAGGGGCTGCGGCAACTTCACATCCTGAAGTTGTTGAGAATTCTATTTGGAGCCATGATCCTTTACCAGCCTGGAAACTTTGAAGGAGAATTTTTGCCATGAACACCGCTATTAATTTGCACTCGTTGGCGCAAAAATTAGGCCTGCAGATTGCGCAAGGCGTCGCCGGACGCGACGCGGCGGGAACCTTCGTCTCGGAGAATTATGACCTTATGAAAGCGCATAAGGTGTTCTCCGCGCTCGTGCCCACAGAATTGGGCGGAGGCGGCGCAAGCTACACAGAGATGTGCGCCTTTGTGCGCACGCTGGCCCGTTATTGCGCGTCAACAGCATTGTCGCTGGCCATGCATCAGCATCTGGTCGCGGCGGCGGTTGTTAACGACCGCAATGGCCGTCCGGGCAGAAAGCTTTTGGAGCGCGTCGCCGGTAGCGAGGCCGTACTCGTAAGCACCGGCGGTAAAGATTGGTTGGAATCAAGCGGCACTGTCGTGAAGGTTGACGGTGGATTCGAGGTAACCGCCAAAAAACCCTTCGGTTCGGGTTCACCCTGCGGAGACGTGCTGGTGACGTCAGCGCCCTACAAACACGCGGCGGAAGGATGGCAAGTGCTGCATTTTCCAGTTCCGTTTGCAGCAAAGGGCGTGTCCCTGGGCGACGACTGGAACACCATGGGAATGCGCTCCACCGGCTCGCACACTGTGAACCTGGATAAGGTGTTCGTTGCCGAAGAGGCGGTCAGCCTCTCGCGCCCAAGGGGTGAATATCATATGGCCTGGAACACCATCTTGACCATGGCCATGCCGCTCATCATGTCGGTATATACGGGTATTGCGGAAGCGGCGGCGGCGGAGGCGCTCAGCCATGCCGCCAAACGCGAAGACGATACCGTAATCCCTTTTTTGTTGGGTGAACTCACCAACATCCTTACCATGGTTCAGCTTGCCGCCGATGATATGGTGCGGATTGCCAATGACTATGACTTTGAGCCTTCAACCGGAACGGCGAGCGCCATACTTGCGCGCAAGACAATTGTCGCCAGCTCCGTGGTGGCGGTGGTGGAGAAGGCGATTGAAATCGCTGGCGGCGCTGGCTTCTACCGCAAACACAGCCTGGAGCGGCTGCTGAGGGACGCGCACGCCTCACAATTTCATCCATTGCAGGAAAAACACCAGCATCATTTCACGGGCCGGCTGGCCCTTGGCCTGGATCCAATCGAAGGCGCCAAGGGTGGCAATATGCGGGTGGCGGCCGAATAAATGTAATGTGTTGATAGGGACGCAACTTTCTGATCAGGTTAAAGCGCAACCCTCTGCCGTCATTGCGAGGAGCGAAGCGACGCGGCAATCCAGAGTCCCAAACACAGGCTTTCGCGTGAGACTCTGGATTGCCACGCTTCGCTCGCAATGACGAACTAAAAATTTGTGGTTCAGTCTGAACAGAAAACGCTCAAGCGTGATGAGATTAGAGTGAATCGCGCCACACAAAAGGAGAAAGCCTGATGCACATTTCTAAATTTGGTATCGTGATCACTCTACTCGCGATCACTGCTTTGGGGACGGCAAGCGCCGAGCCGGTGGCGGAAAAGGCGCTGGCGATCCCGCCGGGTTCCTCAGAACTCAAGTGGGGGCCTTGCCCGCCGATCTTTCCGGCCGGATGCCAGATTGCTGTTCTGCATGGCGATCCAGCGGGGACGAACGCCGATGTGTTTCTCAGAGTTCCCGCCAAGTTAGAACTGCCGCCGCATTGGCATGCTTCGGCGGAGCGCATGGTTCTCGTCTCCGGCGAATTGCATGTGACCTATCAAGGACAGCCGGTGGCGATACTGACGCCGGGCAGCTATGCCTATGGTCCAGCCAAAGCGCCCCATAAGGCGGTATGCGTGAGTTCCGATGCCTGCACGCTTTTTATCGCGTTCGAGTCCCCCGTTGATGCGCAACTATTCGAGGGGCCGCTCTGAGCAGGTTTGGCGGGGGTTGGTGGCTTTGGCGGAGGGATCGATTCAACGGCGTCCCATCAGCAGCCAATAATCCAGATCGAGAATAACGGCGGGATGGTGGCCGTCTGCGGTCGCACCGGGAAAGTCTGTGCAGGGCTGATCCTTTGTGGCGAACGTGCGCACGCGCAGTGCGCCCACGTCCTTGCGGCCGGGAATTTCGGCCTTGGCCAGGATTTCCGACCAGGCGAATACCGTGTGCCCGGCATAGCACGGCGCGACATGGCGGCCGGCGTTGATGGCGGCGATTTTGACGGCGTTGGCCAGGCCGTTGAAGCTGAGTGCGCGCGCCAGGCTGATGACATGGCCGCCATAGACCAGGCGGCGCTGCGCCTTATCATTGTTCTGCATATACTGGTTGAAATGTACTTTGGCGGTGTTCTGGTACAGCCGGGTCGCCATCATATGTTCGGCTTCCTCGATGGTCATGCCGTCAACATGGTCGATTTTTTCGCCCACCTGATAATCGTCCCACAGATGCGCGGAACCGGACAGCTCGCAATTATATTTACTGAAATCAAGACCTGTCGGAACCACAAGATGATTGACTGCCACGGCTTCGGGCAATTCCGGTACCGTCGCTGCGCGGGCAGGGGCTGCCTCGTCGCGCTTGCGCACCATCACCCAGCGCACATACGCAATTACCGCTTCATGGCGCTGATTGACGCCGGTGCTGCGCACATAGACAATACCGGATTTACCGTTCGACAATTCCCGCAGACCGATCACTTCCGATGTCGTAGACAATGTGTCGCCCGCATAGACCGGCGTCAGAAAGCGGCAATCAGCATAGCCCAGATTGGCGACCGCATTCAGCGAAATATCCGGCACCGTCTTGCCGAACACAATATGAAACGCCAGCAGATCATCGATGGGCGCGCCGGGCAGCCCCATCGAGCGGGCGAATTCATCCGATGACGTCAGCGCAAAACGCGGTCCAAACAGCGCCGTATACAGCGCCGCATCGCCCAGTGTCACCGTGCGCGGCGTGGCATGGCGCAAAAACTGGCCAACCTCAAAATCTTCAAAATAATTGCCCGGATTGGTTTTGTTCATGGCCATGTTTTCCTCATCAGTTACCCGATGCGGGTTGTAAACGAAGCGGGGCGGGCCGGGAAGGGGAAAGCGCGGTACTTTCCCCCTATGGTGTCACAATAGGAAAGTTTGTATCGACGGGATCAATCAGGCTGACCAGTTCCGCATAGGCATTGGCGTCGCCCTCCGCCTTTATTGCGCCGCTCGCTGTTTTAACCATTACCGGAATACCGGCCAGCATGGTTTGCAGCAGGTCCGCCCTTTGCATGGTAATTGTCGCATTTGCGGCGGAATCGTTGACGCCGGTTTCATGCACCAGCACGCCGTTTTCGACCGAAATCAGATAGTTCTCGTTGACGTCTGAAAGCACGACATTGAGGACAATCTTTTTTCCCTCGGCACGGGTGGCGTTCAACCGAACGGCTGCATAATCCAGCAGCATGGTGGTGGGCGTTGCCTGAATCAGGCTGGGGCTAAGCGTAGTCGCAGGAAGTGCTACAACCCCGTGACGCAGTTCCTGCGCGCCGGTCAGATAAATATTGCGCCAGGTTCCCGCCTCTGCCTGATAGCCAAGCTGGGTGTAGATATCAGCCAGCGTATCGCGCGCATTCTTGTTGTCGGGTTCGGCAAAAACCACATGGTTCAGCAATTGCACGGCCCAGCGAATTTCACCGGACTTAGCGGCGCTGCCGGCTTTCGCCATCACCTCATCCACACCCCCCATTGCGGCAACATAATTTTTGGCGGCCGCAACCGGGGGCAGATTTTGCAACGAAGCAGGATTGGCATCGTACCATCCCACATAGCGTTGATACACCGCTTTGGAATTGAAACTCATGGTGCCATAATAGCCGCGATTAAACCATTCCTGCGCCAGCGCATCCGGCAGTTTTATCTGTTCGGCAATCTCCGTACCAGTCAGCCCTGCATTCATCAATCGCACAGACTGATCATGCAGAAATTTATACATATCGCGATGCTTTTTCAGAAAGTCGACAATAACATCACTGCCCCAGCGCGGAATGCCGTGCGCGGCAAACATTACATCACTCTTATCCGCATACAGACGAATTGATTGCGTCAGATAATCCGCCCAATCCTTGGCGTTACGAACCAGCGCGCCGCGTGGCGTCAGCACATTATGCATGGTTGCATTGGCATTTTCGGCCATAAACAGAGCGCGAAATTGTGGCAGATAGAAATTCATTTCAGCGGGGGCCTCGGTTCCCGGCGTCATCTGAAAAGTGAATGTTACGCCATCCAGTATCATTTGCTCTCCGGTGTCGCGCACACTATGCGTTGGCGCGATAAGAGAAAGTTTTCCGTGTGACAAATATGGACCAAGGCCGGATGTCATTTCGCCTTCCGGTCCGCGCGGCAATGTATTGCCGAACTGGTATCGCGCGCGTCGGCTCATGGCAGCCCCTGCGATAATATTTTCGCTAACCGCATGTTCCAGAAATCCGGATGGCGCAATGACTTTCACTTTGCCGCTGGCGACATCATCGGGGCTGACAATGCCTTCGACGCCGCCAAAATGATCGACATGACTGTGCGAGTAAATCACGGCGGCAACCGGCTTGTCGCCGACATGCTGTTTAACCAGCTCAAATGCGGCACGCGCTGCTTCGGATGTCACCAGCGGATCGACGACAATATACCCCGTGTCCCCCAATATGAAAGAGACCGTCGATACATCAAAACCCCGCACCTGATATATCCGATCAGATACCTTGAACAGGCCATTTTTTGTAATCAACTGCGCTTGTCGCCACAGGCTGGGGTTTACGGTTTCCGACGCATCGCTCTTCAGAAAGTCATAAGAAGATAAATCATAAACCAGTTTGTTATCGGCGTCCTTAATCAGCGGGTCCGTGCGGGTTGCCACAAACCCGCGCTCAGCAAATTCATAATCCTGCCGGTTGGAAAACGGAAGTTCGCTGCGAATTTTTTCGTGCACAGCTTTGGTGGATTGTGACTTTTCGATCGCCGCATCTTGCGGAATATCCGGCTTAGGCGCGCCTAGAAAAAGTGGCAGCGCGCCGCGAAACATATAGGCCCCCCCGCCAAGAACAAGCGCAGACACAAGCACCCCCAACCCAAGCCCCTTCAGAAAAGAACCCATATAATTATTCCTTATATGTTCTGATATGAACGGTGCGCGCCCAGGATCATGTCAGCAGTAACAAACCATAGGCTTATCCTGAACCAAATTTATTCCAGTGTCACACATCAAGTTTATTATGGCCCATGTTCACGTTGAAGTGATCAACGAATGACCAGGCCCGGGGACGATGCTAATTCACTTTTTCGAAAGCAGCTATTTATAAAGCGCTGGTTGCCTTTCTTTCTGCTAGAATGTCGCACTTATCACGGAGTTATTTATATGCCCCTGCTTGAGACGGAGCCGGTGAACAGTCACGGCGTTTCGCTTTTACCAGCGCCAGCGCGAACTGTTATTGCGATCCCGCATACCGGTGACTATCGCAAGGATGTGTTGCTGCAATCTCTGGATTTCAGATGGAACAAGGACGCACCAGTAGGCACACCGGTAACGGTAACATTCAGCTTTGCAACATCACCTGGCTACGGCAGCGCACAGGACAGGTTTGGATTTCAGGCTTTTTCCACCTATGAACGCGAATTGGTCCGTGAAATACTGACAAATATTTCAAGCTTTACCAATATCAGTTTTACGGAAATTCCCGACGGTGAATTTTCAAACGGTCAAATTCGCTTTAGCAAAAATCAGCAAAGTGAATCGGCGGCATATGCCTACCTGCCAAATTCATCAAGCAGGCTGGTTGACGGCGACGTGTTTCTCGATGTGGATTCGATTACGAGCCGCACGACAAACGCCGATGACGCGGCCCTTCTGACGCATGAAATTTTTCATGCGCTTGGCCTTAAACATCCCGGTAATTATGACGGCCCTCACACGCCTTTGGCCAACGCTATCGGAAACTTTCTGGGCGTGGATGAAGATTCCACTGCATATTCCACAATGTCTTACCGTCAAGACATGACCCAGGGCCAGCCATCGCTGGGTGGTATTTATGATATTCTGACCCTGCAATATCTATATGGCGTACGCCTTTCTGAAACCGGAGATAATGTATACGCGCTGACCGATGTGCAGGGTACGGTTCTCGAAACGCTCGTAGATGGTGGAGGCATTGACAGAATTGATTTGAGCGCCATCACAGTTGGAGCATTTGTGGATTTGCGCGAAGGCAAATTCAGCTCCATCGGGCTGGTGGCGCCCGGCGTGGCGGCGTTTAATAATGGCGCAATTGCCTTTGGCACCTTGATCGAAAATCTTACCGGCACCAATTTTGATGACACTGTAAACGGCAATGCGCTAGCCAACACTATTTCCGGTGGCGCGGGCAGGGATAATCTTACCGGGTTTGGCGGGAATGATATTCTGGACGGCGGTGCGCATCCCGATTTTGGTGATATCCCGCTCTTCGTTGCGGATGCGGTCAGCTATCTGGATACGGGTGCAACATCGGTGCGGGTGGATCTGTCGCTTGGACGGGCCGAGGATGGGTTGGGTGGCATTGATACCCTGATCGGCATTGAGGATGCGATTGGCACCAGCGGCAATGATATTTTGATTGGCGATAATGGCAGAAACGGCTTTCGCGGTTTTGGCGGCAATGATTTTATTGACGGCATGGGGAATGATCCGTTGCGCCATGATTTTGTGAGCTATTTTCTAGACCCGGCAGGGGTCGCTGTTGACTTGCAGGCAGGAACCGCGCGGGATGGTTTTGGCGGAACGGATACCCTGCGTGGCATCGAGAACGTGAACGGTTCAGTTTTTTCTGATACCCTGCACGGCGACGCCGGACGCAACATGCTTCAGGGGCTGGGCGGGAACGATGTCATCTCCGGTGGCGACGCGATAGACACGGCAATTTATCAGGGCGCACGCAGTAATTACGTCGTAAATCTGTTGCCCGGCATTCAGGTGGTCGGCGCGCCACTCACCCGCTCTGTCATAGATACCACGGTCGATCGCGATGGAAGTGATACCGTATCGGGAATGGAACGCCTGCTTTTCAGTGACGGCGTTTTGGCGTTTGATAACTCTAAAGATGATAATGCCGGTAAAGGCTATCTGATTTACCGCGCCGCCTTTGATCGCATGCCGGACGCGGCGGGACTGGGCTATTGGATACGCGAACTGGACCGGGGCCAGGATTATGGCGCGGTGGTGGCAGCCAGCTTTATCGCCTCGCCGGAATTCATCAACCTGAACGGCGCCAGCACCAGCAATGCGCAGTTTGTAAATCTGCTCTATCAGAATGTGCTGCACCGCGCGGGCGAGGCAGACGGCGTCGCCTATTGGATGGCGGAACTGAATGGCGGCGGCGCGCGCTCCAATGTGCTGGCTTCGTTCGCGACGTCAGCCGAGAATGTCAACAATGTCGCCCCGCTGATCAGCGACGGCATCTTTTTTGTGTGAAACGGTAAGATGGGATTTATTAGAGTAGTAAAGAGTGCGATCCCCCCCATCCGCCATCATGTCTTGAAGGATCAGAAGTTTATTGATACGTTGAGATTATTAACATGTTCTGAAATGCTGATTATCAACTGTCTTTGCAGTGGTGTGCTATGAATTCTGTCATGACAAAGGTTGCTGCTGGTTCTCCTGCAGACTTGCCGCCAGCCCCGGCACAAACCATTATCGCCAGTCCGCATACAGGCGATTACAGGAAAGACGCTCTGATTGATCAATTAGGATATCGCTGGAACAGGGATGACCCCGTCGGCACTTCAGTTACAGTGACGTTCAGTTTTGCGGTGTCAGCACCGTCTTACGGGAGCGCCGAAGATGCAGCTGGATTTACAGCATTTAGCGCTGCGCAAATGCAAGAGACGCGCAATATTCTCTCCCGTCTTTCCACGGAAATCGGAATTAATTTTACGGAAGTTGCAGATACAGGCGCGACCTTTGGGCAAATCCGTTTAGGGAACAATCAGCAGAGCGATTCCTCGGGTTATGCCTATCTCCCATTCTCGTCTGGCAATGATCGGGACGGCGATATTTATATCAGCACCGACAGTACGGACGGGCTGACTTCAGGCAGTGTAAATTACGCGACACTGGTGCACGAGATCGGCCACGCCATCGGCCTGAACCACCCCGGAAACTATAACGCAGGTGAACCGGCAACTCCCAACGCCACGGGAAATTTTCTGGGGCAGGCGGAAGATTCACTGGCTTATTCAATCATGTCTTATCGTGATGTGGCGCAGAGCCAGCAGCGGGATTGGTTCGGGCTGTATGATATGCTGACATTGCAATATCTCTACGGCGCCCGACAGAGCAATGCGGGAGATAACGTCTATCAATTGACCAACAGTACCGGCACGGTATTGACGAATTTGATGGATGGCGGCGGCGGCGACACTATTAATCTGACTTCAGTAACAGTTGCGGCCAGAGTCGACCTGCGCGAGGGGGCGTTCAGCTCGATCGGTGCGGTTTCGCAGGGCGTTGCGGCATTAAATAATATTTCAATCGGATTTGGAACACAAATTGAGAACGTGATCGGAACTGCACTGGCCGACACCCTAACCGGGAACGATCTGAGGAACATCATTCGCGGACAAGGTGGCAATGATGTGATCACAGGGGGCGGCGGCGTTGACGTTTCAGAATACACAGGCGCGCGCAGCACCTACGCAATCAGCGGCGGCGCCACGGGGCGCACCATAACGGACAGCGTGGCCGGGCGCGATGGTACAGATACGCTCAGCAGCATTGAGCGCCTGATGTTTACCGATGGCGTGCTGGCGTTTGATAATCTGCCCACTGATAATGCGGGCAGGGGCTATCTGATCTACCGCGCCGCCTTTGACCGTGTGCCGGACGCGGAAGGGCTTGGGTACTGGATACGCGAGCTGGACCGGGGCCAGGATTATGGCGCGGTGGTGGCCGCAAGCTTTATCGCCTCGCCGGAATTCATCCGCCTGAATGGCGCGAATACCAGCAATGCGCAGTTCGTAAACCTGCTCTATCAGAATGTGCTGCACCGCGCGGGCGAGGCAGGCGGCATCGCCTACTGGCTGGGGGAACTCAATAGTGGCGGCGCGCGCTCCAACATGCTGGCGTCCTTCGCCATCTCCAACGAAAACGTCAACAATGTCACGCCGCTGATTGCCGAGGGAATCTGGTTCGTGTGAAACGATTATAACGCTTTCACACCAGACCTGACACGACTGGATAAACCAGCTATGCTGGGCCATGTCAGAATCACCCGCCGAAACAATAAAATCAAATGTCGGCTTCGCAGGCTTTGTGCACCTGCGGGTGCATTCGGCTTATTCGCTGCTCGAGGGGGCGGTGAAAATCAAGCAGATACCGACGCTGTGCCGGACCTATGAGATGCCGGCGATTGCCATTACCGACAGCGGTAATTTATTTGGCGCGCTGGAATTTTCAGAAACGCTGGCGGGCGCGGGCATACAGCCGATTATTGGCTGTGCCATGCCGCTATGCTTTGATCAACTTTATAGCGGTGCCGTGGATGCGCAGCGTGGTGCTGCACTGCGCGACCGGATTGCGCCCATTGTGCTGCTGGCGCAGAACGAAACGGGATACGCCAATCTGATGTGGCTATCCAGCAACGCCTATCTGGAATGTGACGCGGAACCCCATATGATGCTGGCGCAACTTGCGGCGCATTGTGACGGCCTGATCTGCCTGACGGGGGGCGCGCTGGGGCCGATCGGGTGTTTGCTACGTCAGGCGCGGGGCGATGCGGCTCAGGCGCTTTTGGGCGAACTGGCGGCAATATTTCCGCAACGCCTTTACGTTGAACTGCAACGTCATGGCATGGCGCAGGAGGCAGCGACCGAAGAAGATTTCATCCGCTTTGCCTATGATCAGGGGCTGCCGCTGGTCGCCACCAACGAAGTGTATTTTCCGTACCGCGATATGTATGAGGCGCATGACGCGCTGATCTGCATTTCGGCGGGCGCCTATGTTTCGCAGGATGATCGCCGCAAACTGACGCCGGAACATTATATGAAAAGCCCGGCGGAAATGACGGCGCTGTTTGCCGATCTGCCTGAGGCGATTGAGAACACCATGGAGATCGCCAGGCGCTGCGCATTTCGTCCGCACACCCGCGCGCCTATCCTGCCACGTTTTGGCGCACCGGAAGAAGAGGCGGCCGAGCTGCGCCGTCAGGCCACGCTGGGGCTGGACCATCGGCTGGAGAACGAAGGCAGCTTTGCAGAAGAAACGGTTTATCGCCAGCGGCTCGACTTCGAACTGGATGTCATTATCAAGATGGGCTTTGCCGGTTACTTTCTGATCGTTGCGGACTTTATCAAATGGGCCAAGGGGCAGGGCATTCCGGTTGGTCCGGGGCGCGGTTCGGGCGCCGGCTCGTGCGTCGCCTGGTCGCTGACCATTACCGATCTTGATCCGCTGCGGTTTGGGTTGCTGTTCGAACGCTTTCTCAATCCAGAACGTATTTCGATGCCGGACTTCGACATCGATTTCTGTCAGGAACGCCGCGACGAAGTGATCCGCTATGTGCGCGAAAAATACGGCGATGACCGCGTGGCGCAGATCATCGCCATCGGCAAGCTACAGGCGCGCGCTGCGTTGCGCGATGTCGGCCGGGTGCTGCAAATGCCCTACGGCCAGGTGGATCGTATCTGCAAAATGGTGCCGAATAATCCGGCCAGCCCGGTGACCCTGGCCGAGGCCATCAAGGCCGAACCGCGCCTGAAAGAAGAACGCGATAGTGACCCCGCCGTGGCGCATTTGCTGGATACCGCGATGCGCATCGAGGGGCTGTACCGTCACGCATCCGTGCATGCGGCGGGCGTGGTGATCGGCGACCGGCCTTTGCACGAACTTGTGCCGCTTTATCGCGAACCGCGCGGTGAAATGCCGGTGACGCAATTCAACATGAAATGGGTCGAACCGGCGGGTCTGGTCAAATTCGATTTTCTCGGGCTGAAAACCCTCACCGTCATTGCCAAAACCGTGCAACTGCTGGCGCGCAAGGGCGTTACGCTGGACATTCACAAAATTCCGCTGGATGACGCGCCCAGTTTTGAGATGCTGCGCGCCGCAGAAACCGTCGGCCTGTTTCAGCTTGAAGGCAGCGGCATGCGCGATTCTATCCGCAGCCTGCGCCCCGACCGTTTCGAAGACATTATCGCCATGGTGGCGCTGTACCGTCCCGGCCCGATGGATGATATTCCCAAATATATCGCCTGCAAAAACGGACAGGAAGAAGTCGTCTATCCGCATCCGCTGCTGGAACCGATCCTGTCTGAAACTTACGGCGTCATTGTCTATCAGGAACAGGTAATGCAGATCGCCCAGGTGCTGTCCGGCTACAGCCTTGGCGAAGCCGATCTGCTGCGCCGCGCCATGGGCAAGAAAATCCAGTCGGAAATGGATGCGCAGCGCGCCCGCTTTATCGACGGCGCGATTGAACGCGGTGTCGATGCCGGTGTCGCCAGAAATATTTTTGAACTGGTCAATAAATTTGCCGGCTATGGTTTTAACAAATGTCATTCGGCCCCCTATGCGCTGATTGCCTATCAGACGGCCTATCTGAAAGCCAACCACCCGGTGGAATTTCTGGCCGCGTCCATGATGCTGGATCAGGGCAACACCGATAAGCTGAATATTTTCCGTCAGGAAGCGGCGCGGCTGGGCATTGCCGTCAAGGCGCCGGACATAAATCTTTCAGATGCGGATTTCAGCACGGCCGATGGCGCGATTTATTACGCGCTGGGCGCGGTGCGCAATGTCGGGGCGCAGGCGATGCGCGCTATTGTGGGGACACGCGAAGCCGATGGTCCGTTCACGGACATGGAAGATTTTATCCACCGGATTGATCCGCGCCTGCTTAATAAACGCAGCTTTGAATTTTTGGTTCGCGCTGGTGCGTTTGACGTATTAAACCCCAACCGTGCGCAGCTTCTGGCCGGTGCGGATATGGTGCTGGCATTATGCAATGCGGCAGCAGTTGCGCGCGCCAGCAACCAGACCGATCTGTTCGCCACCGGCGGTGTGCAGCAACGCCGCGAACTGAAACTGCCCATCGTGGATGGCTGGCCGCCGATTGAAAAGCTCAAGGCGGAATTTGACGCACTCGGCTTTTACCTCTCCGCCCACCCGCTGGATGGGTATAGCGCCATTCTGTCGCGCGCCAATGTGACTCCCTATGCGGAATTTTTTGAGCGCCTCGATGAAACCGAACGCTCCGCCAAACTGGCGGGCACGATTGTCGCCAAACGCGAGCAGCGCTCGCAACGCGGCAATCCCTTCGCCTTTTTAACCCTCAGCGATCAATCCGGCGAGTATGAAGTCACCCTGTTCAGCGAGTTGCTCAGCGCGCACCGCGAACTGCTGGAACCCGGCAACCTGGTGGTGATGAATGTCACCGGCAAACTGGACCGCGACCGCCCGCGCCTGACCGCCCAGTCCCTGCAAGCCATCGACAAACTGGCCGACGCCAGCATGGGCGGATTACGGGTTTTCGTCGCCGACGCCAAACCCCTTGCCAGCCTGCATCAGCGCCTGCAATCAGCCGGGCAGGGCAAAGGCTATGTGCACCTCGTCCTGATCGGCAAGGAACACCGCAAGGAAGTCGAAATCCGCATCCCCGGCAGCTACGCCACCGGCCCCCGCATGCGCGGCGCGCTTACCGCCATTTCGGGGGTGATTGACGTTCAGGAATGCTGAGATGGCAATTATTCCTTGCCTAAACGGGGCTTTCCCCCTATACACCGCCGTTCAAACCTCACGCAGGTTACGGCGTTCGGTGCCCCTTGATTTTCCTCGGAAATTTAAGGGGAACAGCCCCTGATTGGCATTCCGATGCGTCGAACCGGTGTCCTGTAATGGGACCAACTCCTGCGGCGGCATAACCGGTAAAAGGAAAAAAAGAATGGCATTGCCAGATTTCAGCATGCGCCAGCTTCTTGAAGCAGGC
>CAMTVX010000054.1:0-30324 GCA_947085295.1 uncultured Alphaproteobacteria bacterium
CAATGCTCCGGCGCGACTTCGACCGGATCAACGCCGATGGCCTCTATCGCATCGATGGCCTGCAGCACCCGCTCGACCTTCGGCCAGCCCTCGATACGCAACAGGATGTCGCCGCCGGGATGGACGAACGGCAGCATCTGATAGGGTTCGCCGGCCGCCACCGAACGCACGATATCGATGCGCGAGACGACCGTTCCGAAGTGGTTGGAAGCCCATCGGACAATCGCGAAGATGCTGTCCGGCGCGAAGCTGACGATGCGGCGGTGGCGATCGAGTATTTTCACCCCGGCGAAATTGCCAAAGCGAATCCACTGCTCGATGTTCTTCTCTATCCAGGTCAGTTCAACCGCGGTGAGATCGCTCATGGCGCTTGCCGCCGAAATGGCAATACTGCGCGCGTTATCCCCAAAGCCGTGCGCCTAACTATAAAGTTAGATTCTTGAAAGTTAGGAAGGTTAGGCGCGTCAAGAACATATGTACGCCAGTCACTTAACATCGATTCCGGTTCCCGATGGCACGAGCTTTGGGTTCCCGATAGCACGTGGGGGTCCGTTCCTGATGGCGCGAGCGGACTCACAGATTATCCCCAGGCTGTTGCACAGCATGACAGCGCGGCTGAAAGCTGAGAATGTTTTCGCCGGTGATGGCCCGTTCAAAGCAAAGCGTGTAGCCGGGTAACGGCTGACGGCGGACAATGTCACGCAGTTCAAAAGCGAACCGTCTCAAAGGACTCAGGCTGCCCGATTTTGCGTAGAGATGTGCGACGCCAAAGCGCCAGCCTGCTGCCTGCCTTCCGCCATGCTTGCGCACCAGCCGGTACAGCCAGCGTTCCAGTCCTCCCGTCAAATCAAAGTAGGCACGGTCGATGGTGAGGATCAGCGCATCGTTGAGAACGGCGGAATAGAACCAGTCCGGCAGGATCATTTCGATACCCTGCGGGCGGCCATGAGCGTCCACGCATTCCTTCCATTCATTGACCCAGGAGAAGCGGTGCATGCGCCGTTCAGTATGCTGACGCAACGTTGTCGCGATGCTGGTGGATTGCAGCCGGTCTAGCGCGGCCTTGAGCCGGTGATAGTCGCGCGCCGACGTCCCCCGGCCAATGAAGGTGAGAATGGCATAGGGGCTTGTTGCCATTAGGCGCGAAGTTTTGAGACCGGCATCGCGCGCTTCGACGATCTGCGAGGCGGCCCAGATCAGCACATCGGCGTCCCAGATGGTCGCCATGCCATGTTCGGGTGTTGCCTCGACGCGGATGGCGACGTCGCCCATGCGAAAGTCGATGGGCCGCACACGCGGTGATTTGGCGAGGCTAAAGAACGGATAACTCATGAGGTCTTGCGCATCACGCGGTGCGATCTCGCCGGGGAGCGCGCGAAACAGCTCAAGCTGTCCGCGTTCTGTTTGCAGGAGGCGACGGTTTGACTTGAGTGGCTGCGGCATTTGCATCAGCCGCGCGGCTTGCCGGCGTAGGGCAACAAGGCAGATGCATGACGTTTGGCGGGAAGCACAGTTCCTGTGCCCGGATCGGAGGTCGATGACTTGGCGCCGCGTTCGACCCAGGCCTGCAGGTCGTCGAGCCGGTAAACGACGCGTCCACCGAGCTTGGAATAGCGTGGCCCGGTGCCATAGGTGCGGTGCTTTTCCAGTGTGCGTCCTGAGAGGCCGAGGAACCGGGCGGCCTCAGGTGTGCGCAGGTGGCGCGGCGGGAGTTGGGGGATTGCAGCAGACATGGGCGGCCTCCGTGATGTCATGGAAGGCCACAGGATATCGGTGGCCAACAGCGATCACATTGGCGAAGCAGCCCCGCGTAGAGGGATGGTGAAGATGTGGTTCACGAAATTCGCCACCCGTACCTGTCAGGAGTTAATCCTCAGGGGATTTACCCAACAGGCGGCGATAACCGCCGCGCATCAGGAAAAGGCTGCGGCGAACCAGGCGGATGGTGGTGTCTCTGAGCGATGAGGTTTTCCAGGACTCCGCTGCGATGCGGTCCTCACCATAGAGCGCTGTTGCAATCGCGCGGTAGCTTGCGCCGGATTGCCTGCCATCAAGGGCTTGCAAGGCCGGGATCAGCCGTGCCTGCCGCAACGGCGGTGGCCGCTGCTGGCGTATTGATCGTTTGCGGGCAAGAGTGCGCCAGAACGCCGCCGTCGCATCGATTCGAACCGGTGCAGAGTCATCGAACGGCAACATGGCGGCAACGGATTCGCCTTCGTCTGGACGCGATGGCAGCCACAGATGGTGCACAGTTCCATCGTCGTTCAGTTGAATGAACACGCCGTCCGGCGCTTCGCGAAGTGCGATCAGGCCAGGCCAGTTTTGCGGATTATAGGCGAGTGACGGACCATCCCAACGGCCATTGAGCGCCACGAGAACGACCGTGCTGGCGAGAACATCGGGCAGCCAGAACACAGGTTGCTCGCCGGCACGAACCTGCGGGTCCGCAGGAAAAGCCAGCCCCCAGCGGCGGGCGAGACCAGCACTTTTAGCCTCGTCATCCGCACTGAGAGCGTCCTGACTGACTATGCGCTTACAGCCGGCCTGGTAGTCCGGGTTACGCCGCAAGAACTCGAATGCGACACCCGCCATGTCCAGATCGGCAAGGTAATTGTAAGTATCAGTAGTTCGCCAGTTCTCGCCGGGCATGGCCAATCCCCCAGTTCATATATCGCCTACAGGGCGACACGCAGACCACGGGAAGCCCGGAGATCAGACCGGGTTGTGCGAATCTTTGACCGCCATCTGGCATATACTCGGCAGAGATTATGGCCAAGATGCGGCAACTTAGAAGTGTGAAGTTGTGGCTATTCGCCTGGTTGCGCGTGAATCCAGGTTATTTTCTATTTTTTACCGCTTTGAAGTAAATCGCGATAGCCCGCCGCCATCATCCACTGCGCCCGGGCTAGATGGGAGTCATACGCGCTGCGCGTGCGATCCGGCTCTGATTTAGCGTCCATGCCAAGGATCAAGCTGGCGGCTTCCTTCCAGTCAGCGTTATCCGCCGCCGCATCGAGAAGCCGGAGGTAGGTTTTCAGATGCGCGCGATCATAATCTGTGAGGCGCGGCTCACTGGGTGCGGTATCGGCGATCTCGGTCTGTTGCCTACTCATGGTTTGTCCGTTTTTTCTTGGCCCATTGGGCCAATCGTATTTACAGGAAGTCAGCGTAATTTGCTGCACATTATTTCATCATACCCCATAGATACATATTATAGTTGATAAACTTATAGTATGTATAAGGCCAATTCTTCCGCATGGATATGCGGAAACTGGTTGGGCGGAATGTGCGCAGGATCAGGCTTGAAAAAAGCCTGACGCAGGAGCAGTTTGCCGACCGGTCGGGATTTGCGCAGCAATATCTGAGTGATCTGGAACGCGGCCGGCGCAATCCAACAGTCGTAACGCTCTTCGAGTTGAGCCAGGCGCTGGGCGTCACGCCAATCGATCTGATCACGCCGGACGCGGAAGCGTTGATTCCAAAGCCCGCTGTGATCAAGAATGGGCGTTCGACATCAAAGCAGAAACGCTGAATATGGCAAAGCGCAAGCCCCGCCCGGCTGACCGGGCGGGGCCGTCGCTGGGACTGGTTCAGTCGCCGTTGGCCTTGCGGCTGCGGGACCAGATGAGGGTGAAGGCTTCGCCATCCTCGTCGTCGAAGAGGTTGGCATAGATCGGAGCGTTGAAGCTCGGATCGTCCAGCTTGACCGAGAGATAATCGCGGCCCTCGGTGGAGCGCTTGGACCAGGCGGCGCCAATCTCGGCGCGCCCGACATAAACGCGGTGGCTGGGAGCGTTGTCGTTGGCCCGGTTGGCCTCGGGGACGATGCGCACGCCCTTGGTCTGGACGCTGAGGGTGACGATTTCGCCCTGGAACTCGTTGCCGGATTTCTTGAATGTGCCAATGTTAGCCATAAGTGTTCTCCTTGTTCGCTGTTTTCGAGCCCGCGACCATCGCGGCCTCGATGGCGATCAACAGGCCGGAGGCGATTGACGCCGCACCTGCATGCAGGCCGTAGCGCAGCGAAGGATGCCAGCCGGGCGAGTTTCTTGTCTCGCGAGGAATGGGCGAACCGGGGTCCCCGCGCGGCTTGCCGCGTGGGGTGGAAAGCCCAGGGGAAGAAAGTCGCCCGGCGGCGTTGCCGGCTTAGGCGATCGAGGCGTAGCCGTCCTTCGGCCAGATCAGGCCATTTAAGAGGCCGTATGGATAGCGTGCGACCGAACAGAGTAATCCCAAGGAGAACCGGCGGACATTCCAGCACCGGCAAGGAAGCCAAACTGTTCAGGCGGGACACTCCTGGCTTCAACCCAATGGGCTCATATCAGAAACCCGAGTACCGCCACGGAAACGATGCCGCCACTGCTGCCGTTGACCGGCGCGCTATTGGCGTCGCCACTCCAAGCCCGCCGGGCCGCAACCCTTTCTCTTCGAGGTCATGATTGAGCATCCGGCAACGCCCGATTGACGCCGACCTCAGAAACAAGGGGGAGTGTCCGCTGCACTTGCCGGCCCGCCGCCCTGGACTTACGGCTGAACCTGTCTCCCGGCGTTTCCCCGCTCAGACGGAGCGGGCGTCAGCATTGCCATCCGCGTCCAGGCGGTCGCGCCAACCGCAATCGAACCGGTCACGGCGAAAATCATCTGCCAGATCCCGGGCGGCATGGTCAGCGTGGCGATGCCATGGGTCGCATGATAGCCTGCGAATGCAGCAGGCGCCGCGAACAACACTGCGATTAACATGCGGATTAACGGCGAGCGCACGGCAGCGAAAATCACCTGTCCAGCGATCAGCGTGAGGATGCCGGTGAGCGCACCGGCGGCGATAATGCCTACCGGACCGGCGCCGCTGTCATAGACGAACATTCCGACCGATACGGCGGCAAAGAATGGCAGCGCGTAGACGGCGAGCGTAAACAGCGCCCAGCAGAAAAAGCCCAGCCCCGCGATACTCAGAAGAATGCCGATGATGATCATAATGGTGGTCTCCGTAACAATGGCTGAACGGTTACGCCTTCCACCACCACGGCGCAGAAAGCAGTGTAGCCGAAAATGCCGGGTAAGCGTGGCGGAAATATGGTGCGGCTCGCCAAGCCGAAGCCTGTTCAGACTGAGGCGGCTGCTTAGGTCCGCCCTTCGGCCTCCGAGTGAATGTGCGTCAATGAAGTTCCCGAACAGGAAATTTCTAACCTTCCGACGGTTGCATGAGGCCAGTTTTCCCGATCGGGAAATTCTTATAGACAGTCGAACTTCAGCTTTGGATCGGAAACTGAACAGACGATAGTTGCGGAGCAGCGGCGCTTACGCGCCGCTGCTCCCGAATCGCCACACGGGGATGCCCATCTTGCGGGCTTTGTCGGCGAGGTTGTCCTGGATGCCGGTGCCGGGGAACACCATGACCCCGACGGGGAGGATTTCGAGCATCTGATCATTGCACTTGAAGGGTGCGGCCCCCTGAAGGTTCAGGTACAAATATGGTGTGTTTCGTCCTGTGGGACTTGAAGGCGGTCTTGAGATTGTGCTCTTTGACCGCGCCGGGGTACGTGTTGCGCGCAGCCCATTGCGGATCGTTACATGAAGCCGCGATTATTCCGGGCGGTCCCGGAAACGGCGCTGATAATTGGCATCGTAAAGCGCACTGTTGCGGAATGTCGCGTTATCAAGAACAGGCCCGGCAAGAATAAGTGCGGTGCGTTCGATCGGCTGTGCACGGACTTTCTCGGCAATGTCGGCCAGTGTTCCGCGCACAATGCGCTCGTCCGGCCAACTGACGCGATACACCACCGCGATAGGGCAGTCTTCGCCATAATGCGGCAACAGCTCCGCAACGACTTTTTCCAGCGCGTGAATGGAAAGATGTATGGCAAGCGTCGCACGCGATTGCGCGAAATGCGCCAGCGTCTCGGTTTCAGGCATGGCGGATGCACGGCCCGAAGTGCGCGTAAGCACCACGCTCTGGGCGATTTCCGGCAAAGTCAGCTCGTTGCCGAGTGCGGCTGCCGCTGCTGCAAAAGCGGGAACGCCGGGTGTGATCGTATAAGGAATGGCGTGTGCGTTAAGCCGTCGAAGCTGCTCGCCAAGCGCGCTCCAGATAGACAGATCACCCGAATGCAGCCGGGCGACATCAAGTCCCTGTGCATGGGCCGCCAGAAATTCACCTTCGATTTCATCCAGACTCATCGGCGCGGTGTCGATGATGCGTGCATTGGCGGGCGCAAGCTTTATGATCTCAAAGGGCACCAGAGATCCCGCATAAAGGCAGACGGGGCACGACGCCACCAGATCGCGGCCCCGCACGGTAATGAGGTCGGGTGCGCCGGGACCAGCGCCAATGAAATGCACGGTCATGATGCGACGCCCGATGCCGCAAGCGCACAGGCGGCGCCACCTGATGTAAAGCGCGGCCCCATAAGGCGCGCTGGCGCGTCCAAACCGGCAAGTGCTGCGGTTTCCGCGACCGAGGGCACACCGTAAAGCGCGATGACGCGATCCGAGCGGGTTTCAGTCTGTGCTGCATGCATAGCCATTGCTTCCATCGCCACGAAAACAAGGGGTCGCTGCAGTCGCCTGGCGGCCTCGGTCAGTGCGATCTCGTGGCGCTTGAAGTCGGGCGCGCAGAGACGAGAAATATCATTGAGGCACACCCCCGCTTGTTCCACAGCCCCCGCAATGGCCGCGAGAATATCTTCAACTGGACAGCCGGTCCGGCAGCCTAATCCCGCGGCGATCATGACTTGACGACGCTCCACTGGGTGACGGTCATGGCAGGACGCCATCCGGTCATGGCGCCAAGCGGATCTGCACGCTCAACCGAAAGACGGCGCAACTCGCCCCCCAATGCGGCATACCACTGTAACAGGCGCGCCTCGGTTTCAAGACTGACCGCGTTTATGACAAGACGCCCGCCCGGCTTCAGCGCATCCCAGCAGCAATCGAATAGACCGGGATCATTCGCGCCACCACCGATAAAGACCGCATCCGGTTGCGGTAAATCATGCAGGGCGCCTGGTGCTTCTCCTTCAACGATCTTAAGCAGAGGCGTGCCCAGCGCCATCGCATTGCGCTGAACGCGGGCGCTGCGGTCGGCCCGTTCTTCAATGGCAATCGCGCGTAACGAGGCGTGGCACAACATCCATTCAATCGCGATCGAGCCAGAACCTGCGCCAACATCCCATAACAGTTCACCCGCACGCGGGTTAAGGGCGGATAAGGTTACGGCGCGGATTTCGCGCTTGGTAAGCTGTCCATCCGATTCAAACGCACTGTCCGGCAAACCCACGGCCAGTGGAATAATCCGGGCAGCCGGTTCCGCCACCACCTCAATGCCAATGATATTAAGCGGGTCAATGCCGTTTAGATTAAAGCCACGCGCAGTGCTGCGCCGTAACCGCTCATGCGGGCCACCCAGCGCTTCGAGAATATGCAGGGCCGACTGGCCAAAGCCGCGCGCATCCAACAATTCGGCAAGTTGCTGTGGCGTCCTGCCGTCCCAGGAAAGCACAAGGATCCGGGCGCCTGGCTGCAGATGTGGAATAATGTTTTCAAGCGCCCGGCCATGGAGTGACACTGTTGCAAGCTCGTGCAACGGCCAGCCAAGCTTTGCTGCGGCCAGCGATAGCGAGGAGGGTGCTGGCACGCAGATAAATTCGCTGGGATGCAGGTGTGCGGAAAGTGTGGCTCCGATGCCGTAATAAAACGGATCGCCGCTGGCCAGCACACAGGTGGCTTCACCACGGCGCGCGAGCAGCGCGGGAATGGCCTCCAGAAGCGGCGACGGCCAGACAAGTTTTTCATGCCGGATAAAATCAGCCGCCAGCGCTAGCTGACGTGCGCTGCCAATCACCAGGCTTGCGCCGGCAATCAGCGCCCGCGTGCGCGCCGTCAGCCCGTCTGCGCCATCTTCGCCAATACCGACAATGGACAGCCAGCACTCCTGGATGTTATCTGAGGGCACGGGACCGCGATACGATCCAGATTGCTTATCAGCGGATTGAGACATGAAAATTCTGATCCTTGGTGGCACGACGCAAGCCAGTATACTGGCCCAACGCCTTGCTGGCGAAGGGCGCCATGATGTGCTGTTGTCGTTTGCGGGACGAACGGTCAATCCTGTGCTTCCGCCCGTGCCTTGCCGTGTCGGCGGCTTTGGCGGCGTTGATGGGCTTATGCGTTTCCTTGGGGAAAACAGTATCGATACACTGGTCGATGCAACCCATCCCTTCGCGGCGCAGATGTCCCTGCATGCGGTTCATGCGGCGCGCGCCATAAATCTGCCGCTGCTGCGGCTGCAACGCCCGGCCTGGGAGAAATGCGAAGGGGATATCTGGACCGAAGTGCCGGACATGCGCGCCGCAGCGCGCGCCCTTGGGCCTGCACCGCGCCGGGTTTTTCTGCCCATCGGGAAGCTTGAGACCGGCGCTTTCAGCATTGCTCCGCAGCATGATTATCTCATTCGCGCTGTCGATAGCTTCACGCCGCCGCCAGAGCTTAATAGCGTACGCGTCATCACGGCGCGTGGCCCTTTCGCAGTAGAGGATGAGGTGCGGCTTATGAACGACGCGCGCATTGAGACTGTGGTCAGCAAGAATTCCGGAGCTGGCGCAACCTATGCAAAGATTGTTGCTGCGCGCAGGCTTGGGATTCCTGTAGTCATGGTGGCGCGCCCCGCTCTGGCTGATGCCCAAACGGCGGCAACTGTCGAGGCGGCGTGCGACTGGATCGAAAATCAACATGCGGCCTCCGTCTTGCGCGGGGAATAAACCCAGTATGCGCCATTGGCGCGCGGCACAATGCGCGTGGCGCTGGAGCCGATAATGATAAGGGTGCGCATGTCTACAGGCACGGGGTCTGCCTCGCCCAGACATGAGAGCGCCACCTGTTCATCCTCACGGCCGATTGCGGCGGCAAAGATTACGGGGGTTGTGGCTGCGCAATATTTCCGCAGATGCGCAAAGGCGTTTTTGGCCTGATCAGGCCGTGCGCGTGACGCCGGATTGTACAGCACGATTACAAAGTCTGCCTCTGCGGCAAGGGCAAGGCGCTTTTCGATAAGCGGCCACGGCTTGAGATTGTCCGAGAGATTGATCACGCAGAAATCGCTGCCAAGCGGCGCACCCATGCGGGCTGCGGCGGCAAGCATCGCCGTGATCCCGGGAACCACCTTGACATCAAGCGCGCGCCAAATTTCAGGTCCGGTTTCAATAGCCTCAAAAACGGCGGCCGCCATGGCGAAGATGCCCGGATCACCCCCCGAGACAATAACGACCTGACGCCCGGAAATAGCCAGTGACAGCGCATGGCGCGCGCGTTCGATCTCTGCGCCATTATCTGAGACATGCCGGACTTGCCCAGGCCGTTCGGACACCCGCCCAACATAGGTTGCATACCCGACAATGTCCGTGGCGGCGCAAAGCGCTTCACTGGCCTCGGGTGTAAGCCAGCGCGCTGGTCCTGGTCCGAGACCTACAATGCTCAGTGTGCCAATCATTCCGCCGCCTTGCTTTCTTGTGGGGTTCCCCGCCGCCATTTTTCTGGCTTGTGGCCAGGCAGGAGAATGAGCGAGAAATATACCTCATCATTACTGTTATCCTGCTTCTCGGCCAGAGGCATCAGGATTTGCCGCGCCATGGTGCCGCGCTCGACATAGGTGGCGTCACCCAAACGCCCAAGACGATCCAGCACGCGCCGGACTTTAGCAAAATTCCGGCCAATCTTGATAATTGCGGCGGCGTCTGCGTCTGCAAGGCGGCGTTCCAGAAGGTCTTCTGGCAGTGTGCCGGGGATCACTGAAAAAACCTCGTTTGTTGAGGATAGCGGAAGCCGCGCCACCGATGCGCAGCCCGCAATGCTTGTGACGCCTGGAACCACGACAGACTCAAATCGCCGGGCCAACCGGTCATGCAGATAGATATAGGAGCCGTAAAATAGCGGATCACCGGCGCACAGCACGGCGACATTGCGTCCTGCGTCAAGATGGCTAGCCAGCACATGCGCAGACTCATCATAGAATTGCGTAATATGGCCGCCATACGCGACGCCATCTGCTTCAATCTCAACCGTAAAAGGGTAGTAGAGCGGAATCTCGACAACATCGCGGGCGAGATATCCCTCAACAATGGCGCGCGCCGTGCCACGATTGCCACGCTTGGCGAAATAGGCGACAACCGGCGCGGTGGCCAGAATGCGCGCGGCTTTCAGCGTCATCAGTTCGGGATCGCCGGGGCCGACGCCAATGCCAAACAGGGTTCCAGACATCATCTTCTCACTCCGTTTCGCTTGCCAGCGCATTGATCGCCGCCGCCGTCATGGCGCTGCCGCCTTTGCGTCCCCGTACGATGAGGAATGGCGCGCGTCCGTCTTCGGCCAGCGCCTGTTTTGATTCTGCGGCGCCCACAAAGCCCACTGGAATGCCGATAATGGCCGCTGGCGGGGCCACGCCCTCATCAAGCATTTCAAACAGGCGAAATAGCGCGGTCGGCGCATTGCCGATAGCGACCAGGGCGCCGCCAAGCCGGTCGCGCCAAAGCTCCATTGCCGCCGCAGATCGCGTGGTTCCCATTTTTTGCGCCAGATCAGGAACTCTCGTATCATTCAGTGTACAGATAATTTCATTTTCTGCGGGAAGCCGGGCGCGCGTAATGCCGCTTGCAATCATCTGGGCGTCACACAGAATGGGCGCGCCTGCGCGCAAGGCGCAGCGCGCGGCATCGGCGAATCCGGAAGAAAACACAATATCGTCCGCAAGCTCAACCATACCGCAAGCATGGATCATGCGCACCGCTACCCGCGCTTCAACGGGTGAGAATCGCTCAAGACTTGCTTCGGCGCGGATGATTGCAAAGGAGCGGCGGTAAATCTCCGCGCCGTCGCGTATATATTCATGTGGTCTAGACATTTTCGATAGTGCCTGGGAGTGCTGGCTTGATACGCGAGAGAAAAGCGGGCGCGCTTTCATTGGGCTGCGCTTCGCAGGCGAAACGTGCGGCCAGTGTGCGCAGATAGGTGGTGATCGTATTCAAAGGAAGCGGGCGGGTGTTTTCCATCTCTACGGTGCTGGCGTTCAAGCCCAGACGATAGCCGTCTTTATCTGCCACCAGTGTGATTGTGGCGGAACCGGTATGCGCGCAGCTTTTTGCACAGCCCGACACATGCAGCACCGTTGCGCCGTCAAAAAGCGTTGGCGCCTCTGCTGCCAGCATAAACGCTATCTCGCGCGTGCCGCCCATCGCAGACGCGCAGGCGGGTGCGCCGGTGCAAGCGTTGAGTGAAAGGCGCGTATCCTGCGGCTCGGTGATGAAATGCAGCGCCTGCGCCTCTGCCGCAAGTATCTGCGCATCGTCCGCGGCAGAAAGCGGCAGCATAATTATGCGCCACGGTGTCAGGCGGATTTCACCCGTGCCGAAACGCTCTGCCAGGCCAGCCAGCCCTTGCCACTGGGCAGCATCAGCAGCACCAAAGGGTATGCCGATGCCAAACCACATGCCAGTTTGCGTTGTGTTAAATCCAATTGCCGAGCGAATTTCTTGCGGGTCGATTTCAGCAACAGGTGTTTTTATGACATCAGACAGAAGGCTTTCCGTGTCCTCATCAAATAATCCGGCCTCGCGCAGGGCATCTTGTACAGACGCAAGGGAACCTGCTGTCACGCCGCGAATTTGCAGGTTGGCGCGCCGCGTCAATTCAATACTGCCATTGCCATATTGCGCTGCTGCATGGGCGAGCGCCTGTAATTGCGGCGCGGTAATTGATTGCTCGCGTGGATGTATACGGACGATCAGCCCATCACCCGATTCCATCGGGCGCAAGACGGTGGGGCACCAGCCGCGCCGCTGTGATGCGCGCGCGCTCATGGCAACGCTCCCTCAAACTGCGCCAGCCGAACGGCAACCGAGTTGCGCCTTGGTTGCCAAAGTTCGCGCCGGATCGCCTCGCTGAACCGTGCTGCAATCGCCTGTAGCGCCGCAGGATTGGCGGTGCGCAGAAAGCCGGCCACTTTTTGATCGCCAAGAAAGGCGTCGAACAAAATGCTGAACTGGGGCTCGCACTTTATCCCCGACGTGGCGGCAAAGTCGAACAGGGCATCAACCGTATCCGCCATCACCGCCGCCCCGCTTGGGCCATGGCGCATCTGCCCCGCAATCCAGTGCGGGTTGCCCGCGCGCGCCCGCACGATGCGTCCAACGACAGTCTGATAATCCTGTACCTGGGGGCGCTCTGGATTACCGGTGTTTGATTCATAAAGCGCCGCTGGGCGATTGCCGCTGGCTGCGACCGCTGCGGCAAGACCACCAATATGCGCGGGCGCCGTGCCGGTATCAAGCATGTCGGTCTCGGCCATGTCGGCCACATGAATAATTGCGTCAACCGAAGCAAGCCGGTTATGCAAAATCGCCTGACTGCCCTGGCCATTGTAATTACGTCCATATGCGTGCGACGAAGCGGCGAGATAGGTGTTCGCCAGTTCCTCACGCTTCTGCCATGTTCCCTCGGCCAGCATTCGCTCAATGCCGCTGCCATAGGCGCCGGGAGCGGGACCGAAAATTCGGGGGCCGTCCTGACCCTGCTGGCGCGACGCCATTGCGGGATAATTTGATTCATCTGGTTCGTCGAGCTTTGCGACTGCCGATACAGCGGCGTCAAAAAAATCTATCTGTGCCGGGAACACGTCACGGAACAGACCTGAAATGCGTAATGAGACATCAATTCGCGGCCATTCCATTTTTGCAAGCGGCAGAATTTCATAGCCCGTCACCCGTGTCGAGGCGTGGTCCCACGTTGGCCGAACCCCAAGCAGCGCCAGAGCTTGCGCCAGATCTTCACCGCCGGTGCGCATGCTCGTGCTCGCCCATAAATCCATCACCACATGGCGCGGCCAGTCGCCATGCTGTTGCATATGCACACGGATGAATTCGGCAGCGGCCCGGCTGCCGAGCGCCATTGCAGTGCGCGTGGGTACCGCGCGCGGATCAACGGCATAAAGATTGCGCCCCGTCGGCAGCACATCACGTCGCCCCCGCGATGGCGCGCCGCCTGGACCAGCCGCAACAAAACGCCCGTCAAGGGCGGAAACCAGCGCATCCTGTTCGGCTTTCGCGCAGGCATCGCGCATAGCGGGTGAGGTTCCATCATCTGCTTGCGCCTGTATCGTTGCGCCAAAAATATGTTGCCCATCGCGAATGCGCATTTCCTTTATTTCACACAGCCAGGCATCAATCTTTGCAACGGCGGCAATCCGGTCCATGTCTGCTGCAATACCGCATTCGGCGGCAAGACCACTTACAGACGCCTGCGATAAAATTTCGTCCGCCAGACCCGTGGCTCTGCGCGGATCAAGGCCTTGCGCTTCTGCGAACTCATCGATCAGCGGTTCGATCTCGGCAGCGGCGCCATACAGACCTGCCGTGACCAACGGTGGTGTCATATGGCCAATGGTGACAGCGCCAAGACGGCGTTTTGCTTGTGCGGCTTCGCCTGGATTGCTGACGATGAAGGGATAAATAACGGGTGTCGATCCTATGATGGCGCGCGGAAAGCAGGTTTCAGACAGCGCCACCGCCTTTCCCGGCAGCCATTCAAGCGTACCATGCGCGCCGAGCATGACGATGGCATGCACCTCACGGATATACCGGAGCCAAAGGTGAAAAGCGATATAGGCATGACGCGGCGGCAGTGCGGGATCATGATAGCTGTCCTTGCGGCCTATCCGCGCGGCGCGATCAGGTTGAATGGATAGTACGACAGAGCCAAGCTCCATGATGTGGTGATGGAACAGCCCATCGACACAGCTGGCGTCCTCGCTGGGCAGGCCCCAGGCTGCCGTTACGCGCGCGATCACGCTTTGCGGAAGCCGTTCCAGAAGACGCTGGTACGTCACTGCATCCATGAACGGCATTGATTGCCCATTCGTCAGATGACGGAATATTTCGTCACCCTTGGGGGCTTTGGTAATTGCATATCCTTGCGCGCGCAACAGATTGAGAATGCTGGCGGCACTTGCAGGACCATCAAGGCCAACCCCTGATCCTGCACGGCCAGATTTCCCCGGATAGTCTGGCAGCAAAATGGCAAGGCGCTTGTCCGCACGCGGGCAGGCCGCGAGCCGCGCCCAGGCGGCGGCCACATCTGCGGTATGCGCAACCCCTGCTGCGTCCGGTTCATGCACATGGCGGGTAAACTGCAAATCGGTCCGGTGTCCGGCGGCGCGCTTGAACGAGATGCTCCCCGTTAACAACCGGCCATCAAGTTCTGGCAGGACGACATTCATTGCCAGGTCCGCCGCGCTCAGGCCCCGATGCGCTGCAATCCAGGTTTCCCGGCTTGATCCGGCCAGAACAGCCTGAAATACGGGGACGCCGGGTGCATCAAGCGGGCTTGGTGCTTGCGGCGCAGCTTTTGCCGAAAACGCCGTGGTGTTGACGATCACGGTTGGCCGAAACGTTGCCAGACTTTGCTGAATGAAATTGGCCGCTTCAGGTTCCTTAAGACTTGCGGCAAACAATGCGACCGGTTGCATGCCGCGCACGGCAAGTGCGGCATGAAGCGTGTCGATGGGGGCAAGGTCACCCGCCAGAAGCAAAGCGCGGTAGAATATAATCGCCGCCACTGGTTTGTCTGCGCTGGTGACGGAATGCATAGTATCGAGAGCGACGACGCCCTCGCCTGGACGATAGACGCCATAGCGCGGCAGCGCGCACGGCGGCGCCGCCTTAGCATCCATCCCTGCCAGTGTCGTCGCCAGCCGCAGTGCATTGGAAAGGTTGGCAATGCCGCCCTCGCTGCAATAGCGCGCGAAAAGCTCAAGCGTCTCCGGCGGCAGTGTGGACACGGACGAAAGTCGCGCATCGGGCGTCGTATCGCCCGGAACAATGGCCAGCAGGATGCCCCGCCGTTTCGCCACTGCGAAAATCTGCTCTGCGCCATAGCGCCAATAATCCAGCCCGCCAAGTAACCGGACCAGTACGAAACGCGCATGGGCGATGACCTTTTCGATGTAAAGGTCGATCGACATCGGGTGGCGTAGTTGCGCCAGGCTTGCAAGACGTACCGACGGAGCGGTATCTGCCAACCCGCCAAAGGCCAGATCAGCCGCTGCCGCAAAACCAGACAGATCACTGTCCGTAAATGACAGCACAACAAGATCACCCGGCGACTGGTCCAGATCAACCGGCTGGCCGATGGCGTCAAGGCTTTGCCCCTGGGTGACAAGTATGTGCATGGGTGCCGCGCTCAGCCCCGAATGGCAGCGGTGATCGCGTCGCGATCCAGGCCGATGCGGCCGATGACGACAAGCTGCCCCTGGCGCGTCTCGCTTGCGCCCCAAATGCGGTCGTAATGATGCTGAAAGCGATTGCCCACACCTTGCACGATCAGCCGCATCGGCTTGGCGTGGACAACAGCAAAACCTTTCACCCGCAACACATCATGGGCCTGCACCACGTGCTGTAGCCGTTCCACAAGTTCATCGGGATTTGCGATTTCCGCAATCTGCACCACGAAACTCTGGAAATCCTCATGGTCGTGCTCACCCAGCGCATCAATGTGCGAGGGACGCGCGGCAAGATCATCTTCCGCCGCCGCACCCAGACCAAGCAGGATGTCCGGATCGATACGCCCCTGGCGCGCAAGGATAGTTTTCACGGCGCGCGGTATCAATGCATTTATCTCGTGCGCAACGGCGCGTGACTGTTCCTCGCTTAGCAGATCCGTCTTGTTCAGCACGATGAGATCGGCACACAAGAGTTGATCCTGGTAGACTTCCTCCAGCGGATTATCGTGATCGAGTGATGGGTCCAGGGCGCGTTGGCGGGCAAGGCTTTCCGGGCTGTCGACGAATTGGCCTGCGGCGACCGCAGGCCCGTCAACAACGGCGATGACCCCGTCCACTGTCAGCCGTGATCGGATCGCTGGCCATTGAAACGCCTGCAGCAGCGGCTTTGGCAAAGCAAGACCAGAGGTTTCAATGATAATGTGCTCGGGCTTCAGATCATGGGCAAGTAACGCTTCGATGGCCGGGATGAAGTCATCCGAAACGGTGCAGCATATGCAGCCATTGGCAAGCTCGATGATGTTCTGCTCTGGGCAATTCTCGACACCGCAGGCTTTCAATATCTCGCCATCGACCCCCACATCGCCGAATTCGTTGATGATCAGCGCGAGACGCCGGTTTCCGGCATTCTGCAAAATATGGCGGATCAGCGTTGTCTTCCCGGCACCCAGAAAGCCGGTAATGATGGTTGCCGGAATTTTGCCCTGCACAATGGAATTCATAATGGTTCTGCTCCTGATGACAATGACGGAACGCGCGCGATGGTCCCCTTTCGCAATATTTCTGGGCGCTTGAAATAGGAAATTGTACCATCCGGGCTTTCCGACTGAAGTGCGGCGCAGGCCAGCACGGCATCGCTCATGCCGGGTATGCCGGGATCGATCTCGCCCAGAATATAGGTCCACTTCCCGGGTGCTGCGAAGGCAACCGTGCAGCCGCGCTTGCAGTTCGCCATGCACTCCACTGGCGCAACACTATATGCCGCCCCGCTCAGCGCGGCGCGTTCAGTGACAGCCTGATAAAGCTGCTGTCCCGCGCGCATACCGGGCGGCTGATCTTCACCCGGACGCTGGCATGTGACGCAGATATGGATGGTCTGCAAGGCCGTAGTGTGCACTTTGCCCTCATATCGTTATGGCGCTTCGGTCATCATTCACGTCATCATTTACGAGGGGGGCACAGATTCGCCGCGCCGAATCGAAAGCATCAACTCGGTACGGTAGCGGCCATAAATTAAGGCCACGCTCAAACCCAGGGCACCCCGCCCCAAAAAAAACGTCAGACGGCAGGTCTCCTGGCTTGAGGCTCAATTGGTTTTGCCGCCTTCCCGGGCACAGCGCCCAGTGGCCTTTGGCAAAACCTTGCCTCTTACAGTTGCGGGGGCAGCTACGGCTTCAGGCGCTAAGCCCTACCGTATTCCCTCTTTCAGCTTCCACAGGGGAAGCACCGTCATGCGCGAGCTAAAGCCATGCAGATTGCATTGTCAATCGTATTAAGTGCTTGCGTAGCATCCGGCCGCAGTCTATCCATTTGATGTTTAGATTTGATGGCCGGTTCTCTCATTGAGAGATGAATAGGGAACGCGGTGCGTATCTTGAAAAAGATCCAACTCCGTGGCTGCCCCCGCAACTGTAAACGGTGAGCGTCCTGTTGCTCACGCCACTGGAATGACGGCACGCCTGGCATGGGCGTTCGGGAAATTCTGGGAAGGCAAACAGGACACGATGATCCGTAAGCCAGGAGACCTGCCGCCCATCGAGAAACTGCCCACGTCGGGGTGACGATTGGAGGATGTGTTGATGACTACGCTTACCCAAGATCAATCCGTTGTAACGGAAAGAACAGAAGCGCTGCAGGCCGGTATTTTTGCCATGGTGCTTGGCGCCATTGTTATCGGGATTGTTGGTTTTGCTTCTCCGCAAGCAATCCACGATGCCGCGCATGACGTCCGGCACGCTAATATCGCCCCCTGTCATTAAGGGGCTAAGCCATGTTGAAACGGGTCACCACGACCGCGCTTGGCGCGGGCCTAATCGCAGGTATTTTCCTAAGCCTTCTGCAACAATTCACCCTTGTGCCACTGATCCGGCATGCGGAGGTGTATGAACACACACCGCCCACTGCAGAACAGGCTGTGGCCAATGTGCTCGCCCCTGAAGGGGCCAATGAACATAATGAACATGAAGAGGGTGCAGAGGCGCCAAGCGCAGAAGCCACTATTATTCTGACGATCGGCTATGCGATTGGATATGCCTTGTTGCTGACGGGCGCCTTTGCCATCAGTGGGCGCACTCTCTCAGGCCGCGAAGGCGTCCTGTGGGGCCTTTCGGGCTTTGCCGTGTTCGCCCTTGCTCCCTCCATGGGGCTTGCGCCAGAGGTGCCTGGTGCGGTCGCTGCGGATGTTTTCGCGCGGCAGATTTGGTGGGTGGGTTGTGCGCTTAGCACGGCTGCGGGGCTTGCCGCGCTCGTGTTAGGAAATCGCAGCTGGCTTATTCCCGCCGGACTGTTGTTGCTTGCTGCACCGCATATTATCGGCGCGCCACAGCCGGTGGGCGAGAGCACCGGTCTTGCACCGCCTGAACTTGCAGCAGAGTTCGCGGCGCGCGCGCTCGGCGTTGCCGCCATTTTCTGGAGTATGATTGGCTGGGTGGCAGGTACGCTCTATGCCCGTCTTGGAAGGCCCGCCGCACCATGATGGGGAAGCGGGCAGCATAAGCATGACTGATGTGATGGGAATATCAAAGCCGCTTATACCTACGACGTGTTTGGCCTGACATGCCCATCCTGCGTAAAACAACTCGCTCGCCTTTTACTTTGGTGATGGGTGGTGCTCGCTCGGGCAAAAGCCGTTATGCCGAGAAATTGGCTACGCAATTTGCAGCGCCCTGGACTTATATAGCGACGGGTGAGGCTTATGATGACGAGATGCGTGCACGGATCGCCGAGCATCGCGCGCAGCGAGGCGACGGGTGGCAGACGCGGGAGGCGCCGCTTGACCTTGCCCCTGCAATCCTGTCGTCTGCTGGAAATGCCATCCTGGTTGATTGTTTGACGCTCTGGCTGTCCAATCTTTTGCATGCAGATCGTGACATAGATGCGGAAACGGCGACGCTCAAAGCAGCACTTGAACGTTCACCCGCTCCGGTCTTTCTCGTTTCCAACGAAGTCGGGCTCGGGATCGTACCGGATAACGCGCTGGCGCGACGCTTCCGTGACGCAGCTGGACTGCTTCACCAGCGCCTTGCCGTGCGAGCCGATCAGGTTCTTTTTATGGTGGCCGGTTTGCCGCTGACCGTAAAATGAAAGATAGCGATGTGAGGCATAAACTATGAGCCGTAATCTGAGCGAAGACGAAATCAATCGTCGTCACGCCGAAAAGATGCGTAAACGCAAGATCGTTCAAGATGACGAGGTTGCGGCGAAGGCTATCGAGAAAGGCTTATTAATCGTCAACACCGGCTCCGGCAAAGGCAAGTCGACGGCGGCTTTCGGACTTGCCTTGCGCATGCTCGGCCATGGTCATCGCGTCGGCATTGTCCAATTCATCAAAGGCGCATGGCGCACAGGAGAGAAGGCCGCGCTCGAACGCTTCCCGGATTTAGTTGAATGGCACACGATGGGTGAAGGCTTTACGTGGGAAACACAGGACCGTGTGCGCGACATGGCGGCGGCGGCACGCGCCTGGGACAAGGCGAAAGCACTTATGTTGACGCCTGAGTTAAAGCTCGTTGTACTTGATGAACTGAACATCGCTTTGCGATACGACTATCTCGATCTCACTGAGGTGGTGTCGATACTGCATGGCCGGCGCAATGACCTCCATGTCGTTGTCACCGGCCGTAACGCCAAGCCAGAACTGATGGAGGCCGCCGATCTCGTGACCGAAATGAAACTGGTCAAACATCACTTCGCAGCGGGTGTGAAAACGCAGCAAGGTATCGAATTCTGATGGCGTCCCGCGCGATCATGTTTCAAGGCACGGGATCCGACGTCGGGAAATCTCTCCTCGTTGCCGGACTCTGCCGCTTGTTCAGCCGTCGCGGTCTCCGCGTTAGGCCGTTCAAGGCGCAAAACATGTCAAATAATGCTGCAGTTACCGTGGATGGCGGCGAGATAGGCCGTGCGCAGGCGTTGCAGGCTCGTGCTTGTGGCGTTCCGCCGAGCGTCCATATGAACCCCGTTCTGTTGAAGCCTCAAAGCGAAACGGGTGCACAGATCATCGTGCAAGGCCGTGTAGTCGCCAGCAGTAGCGCGCGTGATTATCAAAGCCGAAAACGCGATCTGCTGCCTTCGGTGCTTGAGAGCTTTGCGCGCATGAAAGCCGAAAGCGATCTTGTGCTGGTTGAGGGCGCAGGCAGCGCATCCGAGATCAACCTGCGCAAGAACGACATCGCCAATATGGGATTTGCCCGTGCGGCGGACGTTCCCGTCGTTTTGATCGGCGACATTGAGCGCGGTGGTGTGATTGCGAGTCTAGCCGGCACGAAATTGGTTATCGGCGAAGAGGATGCCGCGCTTATCAAGGGCTTCATCGTCAATAAGATGCGCGGCGATCCGACGCTCTTTGCGGACGGCATGTCATATATTGAGAACTACACAGGATGGTGCGCACTCGGTCTTGTCCCTTTCTTTTCAGAAGCTGGCTGTCTTCCCGCGGAAGATGCGCTTCAACTTGGGCGTTGGGCGCGGCGGGAAAACGGCGCAAAGCTCTGCGTGGTTGTACCGATGGCGCCACGCATTTCTAACTTTGACGATCTCGATCCACTGCGGTTCGAGCCTGATATCGATTTTGTACCCCTGCGCAACGGTGAGTCGCTGCCGGCATCTTGCGACCTCATTGTGATGCCGGGTTCAAAAGCGACGCTTGCCGATCTTGCTTTCTATCGTGCGCAAGGATGGGATATCGACATCAAGGCGCATTGGCGGCGCGGCGGGCGAGTTCTTGGTATGTGTGGCGGTTATCAAATGCTTGGGCGAAGCGTCTCCGATCCCGATGGCGTGGAAGGAGCGCCCGGTTCGATTGAAGGCTTGGGCTTGCTTGACGTTGAAACGGTGCTGGGTGGTCAAAAAGTGCTCCGTATGGTCGGGGGGATTTCGCTTGAAGATGGGACGCCGTTCGCTGGCTATGAAATGCATCTCGGTGAGACGGGCGGACCCGATGCAGCGCGTCCCTTCGCACGCCTTGACGATGGAAGGAATGACGGTGCGGTTTCACCGGATGGTCGAATCATTGGAACATATATTCACGGACTTTTTGCCGGCGACCGTCAACGTGCGTCATGGCTGTGGCGGTTGGGCAATATCAAAAGTAACTTCTGTTATGAAGATGAAATCGAAAGGACGCTTGATGCTCTCGCGACACATCTCGAAAGGCATGTCGATGCCGATAAGCTCCTTAGCCTTGCGCAATGATAATAGCGAGACCGGTAACGAAAGCGAATTGGATCGCACAGGCGCTTCGATACAACGACAAGGCGTCCCGAATGTCTGCCGCTGTTGCTTCCATTCTTCCATCACCCATCCAGGCGTCATCGGCCAGGGTCGCGCCATAAATGCGCGGTCCAGCAAGGCGCAAGCCGAGCGCGCCAGCCATCGCTGCTTCAGGCCAGCCGGCGTTCGGCGACCGGTGTTTTTTGGCATCGCGCCGAATGGCCTTGAACGCGCCTCGTGTATCAAGGTTGGGATGAATGAGGGCTGAGAGTGCGATCCATAAAGCGGCGAGGCGCGACGCAGGCAGATTAACGAAATCGTCGAGGCGGGCGGAAGCCCAGCCAAAGGCCTGATAACGAGGCGTTCGATGACCAATCATACTGTCAGCTGTGTTGATGCTCTTGTAGGCCGCGATGCCCGGCAACCCCAGGACTGCGTACCAGAAAACAGGCGCGACTACCCCGTCGGAGAAGTTTTCCGCAAGACTTTCGATAGCCGCTCGCGAAACTGCCGCCTCATCAAGCGTCGCGGAGTTCCGGCCTACAATCTGGGAGACAGCAATGCGTCCCGCTGCAAGCCCTTCTCGTTCGAGAGCGGTCGCGACCGCCGCAACGTGCGCCCAAAGACTTTGTTGTGCGATGAAGCTGCTCGCGATAATCGCCATTGGAATAATTGCGATGCTCTCTGGAAGATATCTGACGAGGCTTGTTTCGATAGCAACGATGAGAATAACAGGAATTGCAACGAGAATGAAAAGCGCGATTACACCATTAAACCGGCGCAAATCGTCAGACAGGTTCTCGCGGTTCAGGCTATGCTCAAGCATTGCGATCATGCGGCCAATCCACATGACAGGATGACGAATTGCTCTGAACACCGGTGCCGGATAGCCAACGGTTCCTTCGATAGCGAGGGCCGCCGCTAAAACTAAAAGATGGGTTTGACTGTACATGAATGATCCAACATCCCAAATTTGGACTAAGCGGGCAGAAATGGTCGCGCATGGCGGCTGGCTGAATGAGGCGCGGCGCCTGTTTCCCGGCGCGCCCGAACCTTTTATCGATCTCTCAACCGGTATCAATCCAGTGTCATATCCAATACCACCCTTGGGCGCGCAGGTCTTCACCCGTTTGCCGGAACCCGAATCCGTTAAGGCCTTGCAGGCCGCCGCCGCCTGCGCATACCGCATATCGGACGCGGCAATGGTTGTTGCTGCGCCGGGAACTCAAATATTGATCGATCTTCTCCCGCGTCTTTTTCCGCGAAAATCGGTTTCGATCTGGGAGCCGACCTATGCCGAACATCGCGCGGCATGGCAAATGGCAGGGGCTGAGGTTAAAACGATCACAGCATGGGATGAGCTTGGCGAGGCGCAAAACGTCATTCTCTGCAATCCCAACAATCCCGATGGACGTCGATGCCGGGGTGAGGAGATCGCCCGTCTCGCAGATCGTCTGGAGGAGCGCAATGGCATTCTCATCGTCGATGAGGCATTCGCCGATTTCGAAGAGGTGGATCTGAGTGCCGCTCCTTATCTGCCAAAACCAAACCTTGTCGTGCTGCGTTCCTTCGGCAAGAGCTATGGCCTTGCAGGTCTTCGTTTGGGTTTCGCGCTCGCCGCGCCACATGTGGCTTCGATTATCAGATCTGCGCTTGGACCGTGGGCTGTCTCGGGTCCAGCGATAGAGATCGGTCGTGCTGCGCTCGCCGACCCGGCATGGCTGGCTGAGGCTGCGGCACGGCTCACGCGCGATGTTACGCGACTCGATGCCAGTCTCAAGCGGGCGGGGCTCCAGGTTCGCGGCGGAACGAAACTCTACCGTCTGGCCGAGAGCCCGGATGCTGCCGGTATTTTTGATAGGCTAGGCCGCGCCGGCATTCTCGTGCGTCGTTTTACCGGACAGCCGCATTGGCTGCGCTTCGGAATTCCGGGAGCTGAGGAATGGACGCGCCTTGACGGAGCTTTGCTATGAGCGTGGACGCTGTACCGGTCACACCTGTTTTCGACGAGGCCTTTCGGCGGGATTTTGAAGAACTTGTCCGCTGGCGGCGCGATGTGCGCAGATTTCGCTCGGCGCCTGTCGAACCGGAACTCGTCAATCGCCTTCTTTCGCTGGCAGATTGTTCGCCCTCGGTTGGGAACAGCCAGCCATGGCGTTTTGTTCTTGTCGAAAGCGAATCTATCCGGGAAGACATCCGCCGGGAGTTTCAAAGGGCCAATGCTGCCGCGCTTTCGAAATATCAAGGTGAAGAAGCCGCTCTCTATGCTCGCCTGAAGCTGTCGGGGCTCGTTGAGGCGCCAGCGCATATCGCCGTCTTCGTTGATCTCGCGACCGAACAAGGGCACGGCCTGGGTCGTGACACCATGCCCGAAATGCTATCTTATTCTGCCGTGACGGCGGTGCATACACTCTGGTTGGCGGCGCAGAGCTGGGGCCTCGGGCTGGGCTGGGTGTCGATCATCGATCCAGAGGTGGTCACTCGTGTGATCGGGGTACAGGAAAGCTGGCGTCTCATTGCCTATCTGTGCATGGGTTATCCAGAAGAAGAGCATCTCGATCCAGAGCTTGAACGGCGTGGATGGCAATCGCGCACCGCTACGCAAGAACGGATTTTTGTGAGATAAAGACAAACCGGACTTATCGCGTCATAGTGCGCTCCTAATGTGAAGTTATACAGCATGTCCCCTGGCCTTATTATCGCAGCCCCAAGATCCGGCGCCGGCAAGACGACGCTGATGCTCGGGCTGCTGCGCGCCTTGACGCGCCGGGGCATTGCCATTCAACCGGCAAAATGCGGCCCTGACTATATAGACCCCGCCTTTCACACGGTAGCGACCGGACGGCAAAGCTACAATCTTGACAGCTGGTCGATGCGGCCCGCACTTCTTGACAGTCTGATATCCAAACTTTCCTCGGCGGCCGATCTTGTGATTTGCGAGGCGTCGATGGGCCTTTTCGATGGCGCGGCGACACAGGGCGCATGCGGTGATGGCTCGTCAGCCGACATATCCGCCCGTACCGGTTGGCCCGTGATACTCGTCCTTGACGTCAGCGGGCAAGCCCAGTCCGCCGGAGCGGTTGCAGCCGGATTTGCGCGTTTTCGCAACGATGTCAAAATTGCAGGAGTCATCCTGAACCGTGTCGCAAGCGAACGGCACCGGCATCTCTGCACCGTCGCAGTCGAACGCGCGGGCATGAAGGTACTGGGTGCCCTGCCATATAATGAAGGCCTGTCATTGCCGGCGCGTCATCTGGGGCTTGTTCAGGCGGGAGAAACATCCGGCCTTAACGCACAACTTGACGTTCTGGCGAACTTTGTCACTGAGCATGTAGATATCGACGCCTTGCTCGACACTCCAAGGGTGAGTTTCGCCTCGAAAGATCAAGCCGCTTGTTTTTTTCCTCCGCCAGGCCAGCGCATCGCTCTGGCGCACGACAACGCTTTTTCGTTTGTCTATCCGCATGTGCTGGCCGGTTGGCGAAAAGCGGGTGCTGAAATCCTGCCTTTCTCCCCTCTCGCCGATCAGGGGCCTGATATGAGCGCCGACGTTTGCTGGTTGCCGGGCGGCTATCCAGAGCTTTATGCTGCGCAACTCGCCGCCAACTCGAATTTCAAATCGACACTGCGGACTTTTGCGTGCAGCGCTCCCGTCCATGGCGAATGCGGTGGCTACATGGTGCTCGGCGAAACTCTTGAAGATGCAGATGGCCGCTCGCATGAAATGACCGGCTTGCTCGGACTGCGCACATCTTTTGCAAAACGCCGCATGAATCTCGGTTATCGCTCGGTTGTTGCTTTGACAGAAAATCTGCTGGGCCCGGCGGGCACGCGATACCGGGGGCATGAGTTTCACTATTCGACTGTTCTTGATCGCGGCGCCGATGAGCCGCTTTTCACCGTGACCGATGCCAATGGTGTATTACTTGGTCAAGCCGGAAGTATCCGCGGTTCGGTGAGCGGCTCCTTCTTCCATCTCATCGATATCAGGGACGCCTGAATGCAAGACATGCTCGCCGTATTCGCTACTATCAACGATGTACACTATGCGCTCAACAATCTCCCGGCACCTGATGAATCGCGGATTTCAGACGCAAGAGCAAGGCAGGCGACATTGACAAAGCCGCCAGGCTCTCTCGGCAAGCTTGAGGACATTGCCTGTTTTCTGGCGGGATGGCAGACGGCGGGGCCACGTGCCGACAATATCGAAGTTCTGATCTTCGCCGGCAATCACGGTGTCGTGCGCCAGGGCATTTCGTCCTTTCCCGCGGAAGTGACCCAACAAATGGTGGCTAACTTTGAGCAAGGCGGCGGCGCCATCAATGTGCTTGCCAAGGCTTATGGCCTTTCGCTCACGATTATTGCTCTCGATCTCGACCGTCCGACCGGTGACTTCACGGAAGCGGAAGCCATGTCACAAGGCGATTTTCTCGATGCGCTAAATGCGGGTGCCGATGCTGTCGATTCAAAAGCGGATTTGATTGTGCTGGGCGAAATGGGAATCGGCAACACGACTGCTGCCGCAGCGATCGCCACTGCAATCTTCGGCGGCAAAGGCGAAGATTGGGCAGGTTCTGGCACTGGTCTCGACAAAGCTGGTGTCGAGCATAAGGGGGCCATCGTCGATAAGGCGATCAAACATCACGCCGCTAAGATTGGCAATCCGCTTGCCGTAATGCAAAGCCTCGGTGGACGCGAACTCGCAGCGATTGCAGGTGCGACGTTGCGGGCGCGGCAGTTCGGCATTCCTGTGCTGCTGGATGGCTATATCGTAACGGCCGCCGTAGCGCCACTTATGCGTCTCTCCCCAGATGCGCTCGACCACTGCATCGCAGGGCATGTTTCCCAGGAACAGGGTCATAAGCGTCTTCTGGCAGCATTGGGGCTTCAACCCCTGTTGAATCTCGATATGCGGCTCGGCGAAGGATCTGGCGCGGCAGTCGCGGCAATGGTTGTGCGCGGCGCGGTTGCCATACATCGCAATATGGCGACCTTTGCAGAGGCGCAAGTGTCGAATGTTTCCTTCTGATGCCGGGCCAGCCCCCATCATCCTTGCGCGCTACGGCGGACGATGTTCGTATGGCGCTGGCATTTCTGACCCGTCTTCCGGTTTCGATAAGCAGTAGTGTTCCTGTGCCTGGCGCTCTTGCTCATGCAATGTGGGCCTTTCCATTTGTGGGTGTGGTGACAGGCTTTATCGGAGGCGCCGTCTTCATCGCCACCACAGCGCTTGGTCTTCCCCACCTCGTCTCGTCGACCATTGCGGTTGCTGCCATGATCGGTACGACAGGCGCGCTGCATGAAGATGGTCTTGCCGACATGGCGGACGCGAACGGCGGTGTGACGCAGGAACACAAGCTCGAGATTATGCAGGACAGCCGCATCGGCGCTTACGGCGTCATTGCGCTTATTCTCGCACTATTGCTCAGGGTGAGCACGATATCAGCTTACGCAAATGAGAAGGACAGCATGGCGGTTTTATTGCTGTTGATATCAGCTGGCGCGGCATCGCGTGCCGCTATCGTCGCCACGGCTTATTTTCTACCTGCCGTCCGACCAAATGGCTTGTCCGCCTCTGCCGGCCAGCCCACGCTTATGATCCTTACTCAATCATCCATTATTGCCATTGCAATCACCTTGCTCTCCCTCACCTTTCCTCTTTCCATTGCAAGCATGATTGGATGCATGGCGGGGGCCGTTGCCGTCAGCGCCATGGCGCGGCGTCTCTTGGGCGGGCAGACGGGTGATGTCCTGGGCGCCTGCCAGCAGATAGCGGAAATTGGATTTGTGCTAGGCGCTCTCGTCTTGGCTTCCTGACCAAGCAAAAATATCCCGCCGCCGTCTTATGCGACGTCGGACTTGCGCAGCAAGTAGGTGTCCATAATCCAGCCATTCTCTTTCCTTGCACGCTCTCGAATGGCCTCGATATCGTGCATGACTTCCGCAAGATTTCCTGCGACGAGAATTTCTTTATCAGTTCCGAGATAGGCTCCCCAATGGATATAGAGATTATCAGCGGCAAAGCGATTGAAGGTTTGATCGCCATCAAGAAGAACGACGACGCTGTCTACACCTTCTGGAAAACCGTTGGCGAGCTTGCGTCCGGTCGTGATTAGCACCGGCTCGCCGATACGATTCAGTGGAACGCGATGCCTCGCCGCCAAAACCTGAATACTGCTGATGCCAGGGATCACTTCGTATTCGAAAGCGAACCCTTTTAAATGGATTCTTTCTATGATGCGCAGGGTGCTGTCGTAAAGCATCGGATCACCCCACACGAGGAAGGCGCCGCATTCACCTTCAGCGATCTCCTTCATCAGCAAATTTTCATAGTTCTCTTCAATCTGCGCGTGCCATTCATCGACATTGGATTGATAGTCGGAGAATACCCTGGCTCGTTCAGGCACCTTAACATCGACAAACCGGTGTGTTTTGTTTTTGATGAAGCGTTCGCAAATATCTGTACGGAGCTTTTGCAAGGCTGATTTTTCCGTACCTTTGTCTGGAATGAAGAGAACATCAGCTTTGTTGAGCGCGTTGACAGCTTGAATGGTCATATGCTCAGGGTTTCCAGCACCGATACCTATAATTAAAATTTTCCGCATCTTTACCTCACACTCCGGAATCCGACCTCTATTTGTGGACGTGGCTAATTGTCCAGATGGTAATACTTCGAATCGCCAACCAGATGATCCGAGACCATTCTTTGGACCGCTGGAAGTTAGAGTTTTCCAGCTTTTTCACGATGGCGGGCTGGCTGCGCCGTCGTGATTATGTAACGTGATTGGGGTTTTATTCCCGATTGCCCCATGCGGCCTTTCTTCATTGTAGTATCTTCGCCATTCCTCCATCTTTGAACGCGCATCGTCAAGGCTCATGAACCAGTGGGCGTTCAGGCACCCTGTCCTGAAGCGGCCATTGAAAGTGTTTTAAGGGCTCAGGTCAGTGCGTAAAATCGCAGAAGCCCAGAACGCTAAGCGTCATTCTGTTGGTGCTGCCCGCACACTTTCACGTCCGCTCCTGGCGCAACACTGACATTGGCAACTCGCATCGATAGATGTCGAGAGAACGGCGCTCACGCGCCACCCTCCTCGGTGAACCGCCACACGGGAATGCCCATCTTGCGGGCCTTATCGGCGAGATTGTCCTGGATGCCGGTGCCGGGGAACACCATGACCCCGACGGGGAGGATTTCGAGCATCTGATCGTTGCGCTTGAAGGGCGCGGCCTTGGCGTGTTTGGTCCAGTCGGGCTTGAAGGCGATTTGCGGAACCTTGCAGTGATCGGCCCAGCGGGCGGCGATGCGCTCGGCGCCTTTCGGCGAGCCGCCATGCAGCAGCACCATATCCGGGTGCTTGGCGTGAACCTTGTCGAGCCTGTCCCAGATCAGCTGGTGATCGTTGAACTCGAAGCCGCCGGTGAAGGCGACCTTGGGGCCTGCCGGCAGCAGCACTTCGGACTCGGCCCGGCGTTTGGCGGCGAGGAAATCCCGGCTGTCGATCATCGCCGAGGTCAGCGCGCGATGGTTGACCATCGATCCGCTGCGCGGGCGCCAGGTTGATCCGGTGTGGCGGTCGAAGTGCTCGGCGGCCTGATCGCGGAAGAACTCCATGCAGTTGCGCCGCTCGATGAGCGTTATGCCCTCTGCAGTGCGGCGTTCAAGCTCGACCGAGCGGACCTCTGAGCCGTCCTGTTCGCGCTGCCCGCGCTTTTGCGCCTGCTCATTGTCGTCCAGCTCGCGCTCGATCCGGCTCACGGCGCGGTGGAAGATATTGACGGTTGACCAGAGCAGTTCTTCGAGGTCGGGTTCCAGGCGGGTGTCACCCAGCGCCACGACGAGGGCGTCAAAAATGTCGGCGGCGGAAACAGCAATGGTTTGGGCGTCGGGCAGCGGTCTCGGGTCGGGTTCGTCCTGGAACGGATGATGGCCGTAGAGCTGGAGTTCTGTGAGGACGTGACCGGTTGGGGATGAAGCGTGCGGCGGCTCAAAGCTGGTGTCGTCGTATTCGGTGGTCATGGGTGTTTTCCCTTGGTTGGATTGGCCGCGCCCATCGCGGCCTTCGCAGGCGACGAAAGGCGGTAGCCGGACCGGACCTGCACCGCGTAGCGAAGCGGAAGCGGCCGTAGCAAAGCGGAGGACGGCGGGCGGCGGCTATTTTGTTTCGCGATGCAAAGGCGGTGCGCCGCCGGCGGAAAATAGTTGCCGGCCGCCGTTGCCGGACCGGGCCGGATGCCGCCCGATCGCCCTCTCAGAAGGCCGTGGGCGCGGTCTCCTCCGAACCAACAGGATCACCCCAATGCGATCCGCTGCGTTACGATCCAGGCGCCGGCGTCATCGCCCCATTCCGGTCCCGTTCTCAATCGCCATGAAGCGGGCGGCGTCCTCAGGGGCGAGTTGCACACGCAGCGCCGCCCGGAGTTCATCCAAACCAAGATGTTGCAGATCGTCATTGAAGTCCCCGAGCCTTGGCGACAGTGCTAGAAGCCTGATCCCGGCTGCCTGCGCCTTACTGGTCAAGGCCGTCATCGCAGCGCCGCCAGCCGAATCGTTATCGCGCGCGACATAGAGACGCCGCAGGCCCGGCGGGAATAGCAGGGCGGCAAGGTGACCGGCGGAGAGCGCAGCCACCATCGCCAAAGAGGGCACGACGCTTCTGAGCGACAGCATGGTTTCGATGCCTTCGCCTGCCGCCAGGACATCGCCAGCCACACCGAAGCGCACGCTGTTGCCAAGCAGCTGGCCCATTGCGCGCCTTGGCGTTTCGACAGGGGCTTTGCTTGCGCCCGATGGATCAAGATACGTGCGATGCGCGCCGGTGATGGCGCCCGTCAGATCCGTGACGGCTGCGATCAATGCGGGCCAGGTCCCGGTTGGCGCACTGATATGGGGCCGGTAATAGCAGCGCGGGTGAAACCGTAGCGCGCCGGTTCCGTGCAAAGCCGTAATGCCGCGCTTGCGCAGATACGCTTCCGCGATGGTGCCAGAGATCGGCTGTGACATGGCGAAGAGACGGCGGGCGGATTCCGGCGATCCGCTTGGGACCGCTGCGTACCGCTGAACACTGCCCGGCTTGGATGCTGGCCGTGGCGGCAAAGCGAGGAAGGATCGCGCCTCAATGAGCACGTCGCGCAAGCGGTCAAGCCCCCGGTTCATGGCGATGAGATCGAGCAGATCGCCATGCTCGCCGGTGGCGGCGTCGGTCTTATGTTCAACTGCACATAAGACCGAATATGTTGCGCCGAGGATTATGTTACGCCCCCGTGATTGGGCGCGCTCCTACAGACGATCGACGGTTTCTACGCAACATAATGTCAGCGCGGGGGAGGGTTCGTGATGCCCCGCGACGCTTCCG
>CAMTVX010000055.1:0-4259 GCA_947085295.1 uncultured Alphaproteobacteria bacterium
ACAAGCCGTCACTCTCGACATGGCGGCGGCGGGATGGCGGCCTACCGTCGACAATTATCTCGGCCGGGTCAGCAAGGCGCGCATCCTTGATGCAGTGCGCGAGGCGAAGGGTGAAGCGTCGGTGCAACTCATCGGCCATCTGAAAAAGCCGGACATGGCGAAGGAAGCCGAACGGCTGCTTGATGGCGCGGGCTGGCTGCCGGAGCCGCTGCGCATGATTGAGGCGGGGACGTGCGCCAAAGAACCGGCAAGCGAGACTGAAGCGCTCCCGGCTTTCCTCGCCGATAACGAGGATGGCGATACTGCGGCCTCCGATCCCGAAGAACCGCAGCCGCAGACCATTGCGGCGGAATGACTTCAACCAGCGGGGCGGCAATCGCCGCCCCGCACTCTTTCACACCAGGCCCGGCCCCTGAGCAAACAGGAATGTGCCGGGCTTTGGCATTTCAGGAGATTTTCGATGGACTGGTACACTTCCTGCTCCTATGAGCCCGATCAGAAGCGTCGCTTCCATGCCGCCGCCCGGACGCGGCTTCGCCGTCTTGCTGCGGAACTCGGATTTCCACCCGCTTCGTTCGATCTGCGTTCGAACCAGGGCGGCATCGCCGTTTCCGGCGAGATCACGCTGCACCATGCGCGCGTCTATGTGCAGGTCTGCCAACCGTCAACACGCGCGGACAGCGGCATCCTGATCCGCACCTGCGAAGGCCGTCGCGACTATACGGGCGGGCGCAACCACTTCGCCCCGCTATCGATGCTCGACGACATTCCGGCGTTAGCCGTCAAGGTACGGACGGTCATGGCGGCGAACGGTGGCGCGGTCCGCGCCGCCTGAGAGGAAGAGGAGGGCCGGGAAGGGTGAGCCGGACGGGGTCGAGAGAGAGCGCCCCGGCGGTTCGTCCCGTTCCCGCTCTTTCGAGGTTTCCGCCATGAACTTTATTACTTCTCCTGCCGCCATCGCGCCCATCGTTCCGCGACCCCGCACAGGCTCCGCGCTGATCGCTGCGGCCAGCCTGCTGCTCGCCGAACTCGAATACGGGCGGCGCATCGATACTCAGGCGCTTCGCGCCGCCATGACCACCGCTTTCAATGGCTCCGACGCTGAGGGCGTCTGGGACTGGAAGACGGCCTATGACGCCTGCGAAGCGGCGCAGGTTTTATTCCTGCGCAAGTTCGGCCCGGCCATGCGCGCCCGCACCGCGTCTCCCATCGCCATTTTGGCGATGCTGGAGAAACTCGCCGCCCTCTTGCCTTCGCAAACGCGCCGTTCGCAGGAGTCGCAAGCGCTACAGCAATTCTCGACGCCAATCGCACTCGGCTTTGTCGCGGCCACTGCCGCAAATACCATGTCCAGCGATCTGGTGCTGGAACCTTCGGCTGGAACCGGACTGCTGGCCATCCTCGCCGAACTTAGTGGCGCCTCATTAGCCCTGAACGAACTTGCCGAGACCCGCGCCAATTTGCTCGCCCATCTCTTTCCCGGCACGTCCGTCACCCGGCACGACGCCGCGCATATTCACGATCATCTCGACGCCGATATGCGTCCGAGCGTCGTGCTGATGAACCCGCCGTTTTCGGTCGCGGCGCATGTGGACGGCAAGGTCGCCGGCGCCGCAATGCGTCATGTCTCATCGGCGCTTGCCCGTCTTGCCGAGGGTGGGCGCCTCGTCGCTATAACCGGCGCGAATCTCTCTCCCGATAATCCATCCTGGCGTGAAGCTTTCGTCCGCCTGCAGGAACGTGGCCGCGTGGTGTTCACCGCCGCCATCGATGGGCGGGTATACGCCCGTCACGGCACCAGCGTCGATACCCGCCTCACCGTCATCGACCGCGTTCCTGCCGCGGACGGGCGCGCATTTTCGGCGTCTCCCGGCGTCGCGACAAACCCCGCCATGCTGCTGGAATGGGTGACGCGCCTTGTGCCGCCACGCGCTGCCGTTGCGGCGCCTTCCTCCGCCGGGCGCACGCCGGCGCCGATCACGACACGGGCCCAGTCGAACTGTCGCGCCACGCCAGTGCGTCCGTCTTCCGTTGCGGCGATCGAACCCGCTGCTGTCGAACTGTCCTATGAGTCCATCGACTGGACGCCAGCGGCGGGCGGGCACCTCACCGAAGCGCTGTACGAAGGCTACGGGCTTCAGTCGATCCGCATCCCCAATGCCAGGCCGCATCCCACACGGCTGGTGCAATCGGCGGCGATGGCGTCGGTCGCGCCGCCCAGGCCGGACTATCGGCCCCACCTTCCAGCAAATGTCATCACGGACGGCCTGCTTTCGGACGCCCAGCTCGAAAGTATCATCTATGCAGGCGAGGCCCATGGCCGTCACCTCGCGGGGTCATGGACCGTCGATGAAACTTTCGACGTCGTTTCCGCAGCACCGGATAATGCCGATGCAACTGTGCGCTTCCGCCGCGGCTGGTTCCTGGGTGACGGCACTGGCGCTGGCAAGGGCCGACAGGCCGCAGGCGTCCTGCTCGACAACTGGCTGAAGGGCCGCCGCCGCGCGCTGTGGGTCAGCAAATCCGACAAGCTGATCGAGGACGCCCAGCGCGATTGGGCAGCACTCGGGCAGGAACGATTGCTGATCACGCCGCTGTCCCGCTTCCGCCAGGGCGCGCCGATCAAACTGGATCAGGGCGTCCTCTTCACCACCTACGCCACGCTGCGCTCCGATGCGCGCGAGGACAGGGTTTCGCGGGTGCGTCAGATCGTCGAATGGTTGGGCTCCGATTTCGACGGAGTGATCATTTTCGACGAGAGCCACGCAATGCAGAACGCCGCCGGAGGCAAAAGCTTGCCCCGGACTGGATCCGGGGGCGAGCGCGGTGACCAGGCGCCCTCGCAGCAGGGCCGCGCCGGCCTGCGCCTGCAACATGCGCTGCCCGATGCGCGCATTCTCTATGTCTCGGCGACCGGCGCGACGAGCGTCCACAATCTCGCTTACGCCCAGCGCCTTGGTCTGTGGGGCGGTGAGGATTTTCCCTTCGCCACACGGGCCGAGTTCGTCGAGGCGATTGAGGCGGGTGGCGTCGCCGCCATGGAAGTGCTGGCGCGCGATCTGAAAGCCCTGGGCCTCTATGCGGCGCGCTCACTCTCCTATGAAGGCGTCGAATATGAGCTGGTCGTGCATCAACTCACGCCGGAGCAGACCCGCATCTACGACGCCTATGCAGGCGCCTTTCAGGTCATCCACAACAATCTCGACGCGGCGATGCAGGCGGCCAATATCACAGGCGCCACCGGCACACTGAACGGCCCGGCAAAGGCCGCCGCCCGTTCAGCGTTTGAGTCCGCCAAGCAGCGCTTCTTCAATCACCTCATCACGGCGATGAAGACGCCAACGCTGATTGCCGCGATCGAGCGCGATCTCGAAGCCGGGCACGCCGCCGTGATCCAGATCGTTTCCACCGGCGAAGCGTTGATGGAACGCCGTCTGGCGGAGATACCCGCCGAGGAATGGGGCGACGTGCAGGTCGACATCACGCCGCGCGAATATGTCCTCGACTATCTGGCGCACAGCTTTCCAACCCAACTCTATGAGCCGTTCACCGACAGCGAGGGCAATCTGTCGTCCCGGCCGGTGTATCGCGACGGCCAGCCGGTGCAATGCCGTGAAGCCATCGAGCGGCGCGACCGACTGATCGAAAAACTCGCGTCCCTGGCGCCGGTGCAGGGCGCGCTCGACCAGATCGTGCAGCGCTTCGGCACGGACATGGTGGCCGAAGTGACGGGCCGCTCGCGGCGCATTGTGCGTGTCAGAAGTAATGGCGGAGGTGATTGTCTGCGCGTCGAGAACCGCGCCACCTCAGCCAACCTTGCCGAAACGCAGGCATTCATGGACGACGCCAAGCGCATCCTTGTGTTCAGCGACGCGGGCGGCACGGGGCGCAGCTACCATGCCGATCTTGGCGCGAAGAACCGCCGTCTGCGCGTTCACTATCTGCTCGAAGCGGGATGGAAGGCCGACGCCGCCATCCAGGGGCTGGGGCGCACAAACCGGACCAACCAGGCGCAGCCGCCGCTGTTTCGTCCGGTCGCCACCGACGTGAAGGCGGAGAAGCGTTTCCTCTCCACCATCGCGCGGCGCCTCGACACGCTCGGCGCCATCACCAGGGGCCAGCGCCAGACCGGCGGACAAGGCCTGTTCCGCGCCGGGGACAATCTGGAATCCCCTTATGCGCGCGCCGCGCTAGGTCAGCTTTACGTTCTGCTCTATTCCGGCAAGCTCGAAGACTGTTCCCTGCAGGCGTTCGAAGAC
>CAMTVX010000056.1:0-24742 GCA_947085295.1 uncultured Alphaproteobacteria bacterium
AAACTGGCGCTGCTGCATTCCGCTGTGCAGCTTGACGACATGCGAAGCCCTCCGGGAAACCGGCTGGAGGCGCTCTCGGGAAATCGCCGGGGACAGTTTTCAGTCAGGATTAATCTGCAATGGCGCATTTGTTTTGTCTGGAAAGACGGTGATGCGCACGAAGTGGAAATTGTTGATTATCATTAAGGAGTGCCGACATGCCGCCCAGAGCACAGACGCTTGAACTGATATCGCCCGGCGAAATTCTGCTTGAGGAATTTATGGCGCCCAGCGGGATCAGCCAGAACAGGCTGGCGCGCGATTTGGCTGTAACCCCCGCCCGGATCAATGATATTGTACATGGCAGGCGGGGGATTACCGCCGACACAGCGTTACGGCTTGCCAAATATTTTGGCACGACACCCGAGATGTGGCTTAATTTACAGAGCAATTATGACCTGCGCCGCGCGAAACGCGACCTGTGGCCGGATATTAACGCACATGTGCACAGGATGGACGCTGCCTAATCCCCCTCCAGCCGCAGCACCGGCACCGTATCGCCTGCTTTGGCGGCGGGGGCGTGCGGCGGGCGGATGATCAGGCAGCCGGCTTTTGCGAGGCTGGAGAGCATGGCGCTGTCCTGCACCGGGAATGGGGTGGCGATACCGTCCGGGCTGAGGCTGGCGCGGACATAATCCTGGCGGTTGTCGTTTTGGGCCATACCGGCGCCCAGAATGGCCGCGCGGGTAGTGTTGCCGCCGCCGGTTTCGCCCAGCAGCGCCGCAATCGCCGGGCGCACGAACAGCAGGCCGCACACCATCGAGGACACCGGATTGCCGGGCAGGCCCAGCATTGGGGTTTGCCCCATATGGCCAAAGATCAGCGGTTTTCCCGGACGCATGGCCACTTTCCAGAAATCAACTTTCAGGCCCGCTTCACCCAGAACGCTTTGCACCAGATCATGATCGCCCACCGATGCGCCGCCCAGCGTGATCAGCATATCCGCCCCACGCGCGCCCAGCGCCATGGCGCGGAGTTCTTCCCGGTCATCCCTGGCAATGCCCAGATCGATGGCCTCGCCGCCGCAGGCCGCGATCATGGCGGCGAGGCCCAGCGCGTTGGAGCTGACAATCTGATGCGGGCCGATGGCTTCGCCCGGACGCACCAGTTCATCACCGGTCGCCAGCAGCGCAATGCGCGGGCGGCGGCGCACCAATAACCAGGGAACATTCATGGCCGCTGCCAGCGCCACATCGCGCGCGCCCAGCCGCCGTCCCGCCGCCAGCATCACATCGCCAGTGCGGAAATCCAGCCCTTCGGCGCGGATATGTTTGCCCGCCACCGCCGGCTGGGTGACGGTCACCTGATTGCCGTCAAGATACTGGAGGGCTTCGGTATTTTCCTGAATGACGATAGTGTCCGCGCCCATCGGCACAGGGCCGCCGGTAAAAATCCGCACCGCCTGCCCCGGCCCGACGGTTCCGGTAAATGCGCCGCCCGCCGGAGCCTGTCCAATGACGGTCAGCTTTGCCGGAACCTTGGCCACATCATTGGCGCGCACCGCGTAACCATCCATCGCCGATACCGCAAATGGCGGCTGGGTGCGCTGTGACGTGACCGCCTCGGCCAGCACGCGGCCATGGGCCTGGGCGATATTCACCCACTCCACCCCAACCGGCGTCAGCGCGCCGGTGATGCGCGCCAGCGCCGCTTCGACTGTTATAAGGGGTTGGCCTGCCATCCGGTCAGGGCGCGGTGTAATCGCCGGACTTGCCGCCGGACTTGTGTTTCAAATAGGTGGGACCAATAACCATGCCCTTGTCCGCCGCCTTGCACATATCGTAAACTGTTAAGGCTGCGATAGAAGCTGCTGTTAATGCTTCCATTTCCACGCCGGTCCGGCCAGTTAATTTCGCCATCGCAATGATCTCTATCTGGTTCTTGTCCGCATGGGCGACCAGATCCACCGTCACCTGCGACAATGCCAGCGGATGACACAGCGGGATCAGATCGGCGGTGCGTTTCGCCCCCATGATCCCGGCCAGCCGCGCCACGCCCAGCACATCGCCCTTGCCAATACCGCCGTCGAGGATCAGTTTCAGGGTTTCCGGCTTCATCGTGACATGACTAACCGCCACCGCCACCCGCGCGGTCTCGGCCTTGCCCGACACATCGACCATCGCCGCCTGGCCCTTATCATCGAAATGCGTGAGGCGTTTGCCCGCCATGGCTATGAACCCTTGCCAGGCAATAATGTGATGACTTTGGATTGAACCGCCCCACACACAGTGTCACCCCACACTTGTTGCGGGGTCCAGGGTTCCAATCTCAGGCCTTTCGTCGTAGCTCCTGGACCCCGGAATAAATCCGGGGTGACAGACTGAGATTGTGGCGTGGGCAAACCTAAAATCACCATGATCAGCCCACCCTTGCGAGTAATGCGCGCGTGGCAGCCGTCACATCGCTTTGGCGCATCAGGCTTTCGCCAACCAGAAAGCAATTCACGCCAATCGCCGCGCAGCGCGCCAAATCTGCGGGCGTGCCAAGGCCGCTTTCGCTGACCACCAGATAGCCGCCGGGCAACAGTTTCTGCAAACCAATCGTTGTATCGATGCTGGTTTCAAATGTTTTGAGATTACGGTTATTTATCCAAATCATCTTGCTTGAAAGTTTAAGTGCGCGGTGCAGTTCTTCTGCGTCATGTACCTCAATCAGTACATCCATGCCCCATGCTTGCGCGGCGCTTTCCAGTTCGACTGCCTGCGCATCCGATACCGCCGCCATAATGATCAGAATACAATCCGCGCCCCAGGCCCGCGCCTCGGCGACCTGATAGGGATCATACATGAAATCCTTGCGCAGCACCGGTAGCGAAACCGCATTGCGCGCCTGGCTCAGATATTCCGGTGCGCCCTGAAACGACGGCGTATCGGTCAGCACAGAAAGACAGGCCGCACCACCCGCTTCATAGGCGCGGGCCAGTGTGGCCGGATCAAAGTCCGCCCGGATCAGCCCCTTGGAGGGGCTGGCCTTTTTTATTTCGGCAATCAGGCCATAATGGCCCTGCGCAATTTTTGCGATAAGCGCATTCATAAAGCCACGCACCGGCGATGCCGCGCGCGCCGCCTGTTCCAGTTGCGCCAGAGGCCTGTCGCGTTTGGCGGCGGCAATTTCGTCCAGTTTATACGCGCCGATCTTGCTCAAAATGTCGCTCATGGCGCGACCCTGCCGTTCGATATCGCGATCAGGCGCGCCAGTACCGTCGCGGCCTCACCGCTGTCAATCGCATTGGCCCCCAACGCCACACCCGCTTTCAGATCCGTGGCCTTGCCAGCAACGATCAACGCCGCCGCCGTATTCAGCAACACAATATCCCGATAGGCGCCTTTGTTCCCGGCCAGCAGATCGCGAATGGCGTTGGCATTGGCTTCGCTATCGCCGCCCAGCAGATCGACCGGCTGCGCCAGCGCCAGACCTGCATCGGCCGGGGAAATTTCAAAACTGCGCACAGTTTTCATTCCGTTTGGGCCGTTTTCCAGCGCCGCCACATAACTGGGGCCGGTCGTGGTTAGTTCATCCAGCCCGTCGGAACCATGCACCACCCAGGCACGTTCCGCACCAAGATTGCCCAGCACCCGCGCCAGTGGTTCAACCCATTCTCTGGAAAATACACCAATCAACTGGCGTTTGGTGCCCGCCGGATTGGACAACGGCCCCAGCAGATTAAAGATGGTGCGCGTGCCAAGCTCCATCCGTGTCGGCCCAACATGTTTCATGGCCCCGTGGTGGCGTGGGGCCATCATAAAGCCAAGCCCCGCCCCGGCGATACATTCACTGACCACTTCAGGTGAAGTTTCAATGTTAACCCCCAGCGCCACCAGCACTTCCGACGATCCGGTCTTTGATGAAAGCGCGCGGTTGCCATGCTTGGCCACCGGCACGCCACAGGCCGCAACAACAAAAGCCGCCGCCGTGGAAATGTTAAACGTACCGGATGCATCGCCGCCGGTGCCGCAAGTGTCGATCGCGTCCGCTGGCGCATCCACGCGCAAAACCTTTTCGCGCATCACGCTGGCGGCGGCGGTAATTTCATCCACCGTCTCGCCGCGCACCCGCAACGCCATCAGGAACCCTCCGATCTGGGCGGGCGTGGCGTCGCCTGTCATCATAATTTCGAACGCCTGTCGCGCCTGCGCCAGATTAAGTGGCGCACCCGTCGCAACATGGGCCAGCAGGGTTTTGAAATCGCTCATACCGACTGCCATTCCGGCACATTGGAACCGGTCAGCAACAGAAAATTGCGCAGCAATTCATGGCCAAATTGCGAGGCAATGCTTTCGGGGTGAAACTGCACCCCATGCACCGGGTGGCTGCGATGCGCAACGCCCATGATCACGCCGTCCGATGTTTGCGCCGTCACCTCCAGACATTCGGGCAGGCTGGCGCGTTCAATCACCAGACTATGATACCGCGTTGCCTGAAAGTTATTCGGCAAGCCTTTGAATAACCAGGTATTTGTATGCGATATGGTGCTGAGCTTGCCATGCATGACCGGGTTGGCGCGCACGATCTTTCCGCCATAGGCCTGTCCAATGCACTGATGCCCCAGACAGACGCCCAATATTGGAATTGTCCCGTTCACCTTGCGGATCAGATCCAGGCAAATCCCTGCCTGATCCGGGTCGCACGGGCCGGGGGAAATGACAATGCCCGATGGCCTGCGGGCAATAATTTCATCCGGCGTGGCCTTATCATTTCGTATGACATCCGCGCGCGCGCCCAACTCACCCAGAAAGTGAACCAGATTATAGGTAAAACTGTCATAATTATCGATCAGGACAAGCATCGGAGACCCAGTGACCTTTTAGAAGGTTCAATTGCCTGCATCATATCGCAGCGCCATGCCGGGGGGTCAAGGGGCCAGATTTTCGCCCCCCCTGAACCCGTCATCTGAAAACGGGGTGTTCAGGCGCTGCAATCATTGGTCCTGATTCTTGCGCGCAAAGACACCCTTCCCTACTTCCCCTGAAACAGTGTGTCGCACAATTGCTGCGCCAGTTCGCGGGCGTTCATCTTGCCGGGTTTCACCCATTCCAGGGTCCAGTTCATGGCGCCGAACAGATACATGCGTAAAAGCGATAAATTGGCGTCTGAATGCAATGCGCCCGCCTCATGCGCCGCGACGAGAAGGCCGCGCCAATATTCACCATATTCTTCGCGCTGCGCCGACTGGCGCTGTTGAATTTCCATCGGTGTCTGACCGAAATTGCGGATATTGGCCGAGGAATAGTCGCCATATTCGTGCAGGCTGGCAAGATGCGCCTCAATAGCTGCCAACAGTCGCGCGCGTTGCCCCTGTGCCGCTGGAACCGCTTCGACGGCCTTGCGCACGGCGTCGAAAACCAACTTCAGGCCAATGGCCAGTACTTCTTCAAATAATTGATCCTTGGATTCGAAATAATAATATATACTGGCGGCGCGCATATTGGCCGCGAAGGCGATGTCGTTGACCTTCGTACCGGCATAGCCGCGCTGACGAAATTCCTGCGCGGCTGTGTCCAGAATGCGTTGTCGGGTGCGGTCTGATTTCAACATTCTCAATTGTGTCCACACATGGCGCTTGCAATCAACCCCTAAATCTAACTAGTATTAGAAAATTATGAATCGTCGCAGATACCACACATAACCGGAGAATTCCCTTATGGTCTACAAGGATATTATTTACGAAGTACGTAATGGCGCGGCCTGGATCCTGATTAATCGTCCGGATGTGTATAATGCCTTTCGCGGCCAGACCGTAGAAGAGTTGATCCATGCCTTCAACAAGGCCGGATATGACAAGGATATTGGCGTTATCGTGCTGGGCGGCGTGGGCGCAAAGGCATTCTGCACCGGCGGTGATCAGTCCACCCATGACGGCAATTATGACGGACGCGGCATGATCGGCATGCCGGTCGAGGAACTGCATGCGGCGATTCGCGATGTGCCCAAGCCGGTGATCGCCCGCATCCAGGGCTATTCCATCGGCGGCGGCAATGTGCTGGGCGTGCTGTGCGACATGACCATCTGTTCTGAAAGCGCCATCTTCGGCCAGGTCGGCCCGAAAATGGGTTCGGTCGATCCGGGCTATGGCACCGCCTATCTGGCGCGCGTCGTGGGCGAGAAAAAAGCCCGCGAAATCTGGTATATGTGTCGGCGCTATAGCGGCCAGGAAGCGGTCGCCATGGGGCTGGCCAATATCTGTGTACCAGACGCGCAACTGGACGAAGAAGTCCAGAAATGGTGCGACGAAATCATGGAAAAAAGCCCGACCGCGCTGATGATCGCCAAACGCTCGTTCAATGCAGACAGCGAAAATATTCGCGGCATCGGCAATCAGGGCTTTGTGTCCCTCAAAATGTATTATGATTCCGATGAATCCCGTGAAGGCGTCAGCGCCCTCAACGCCAAACGCAAACCCGATTTTCGTAAGTTTGCGAAATAAGGAAGCGCACATGGATTTTTCATTCTCGCCCGATCAACGCGCGTTTCAGGAAACCGTGCGCCGGTTTAGCGCTGACAAGCTTCTACCTTTTTATAGACAGCGCGAAACAGAAGGCGTCATTTCCAAAAAATTGCGTAAGGAAATGGGCGAACTTGGAATGATCGGCGTTGAACTTCCGGAAAAGTTTGGCGGCATCGGCCTGGATTGCGTTACCGCCGGGATTGCCTGCGAAGAAGTGTCGAAGGGCGATTTCAACGTTTCTTATGTGCAACTTATTGGCTCTCTGATGGGAACCATAATGATGCAGCATCAGGATACGGAAGTAGCTGGTAAAGTAATCAGCGGTATATGCACGGGCGATATTCTCGTAGCGCTGGGTTTGACCGAACCACGCGGCGGATCGGACGCCGCACATTTGATTCTGAAGGCCACCAAAAATGGAAACGGATATATCCTGAATGGTGAAAAAACCTCTATCTCGCTGGCTGATCAATCGGATCTGATCATTCTTTTCGCGCGCACGAGTGGAACGGCGTCAAAAGGCGTGTCGGCATTTCTGGTGCCGCTGAATCTGCCTGGCGTCAGCACTACCCGTTTCGAAGATACGGGATCCGGGGCAGTCGGTCGTGGCTCGGTATTTTTTGACGATGTCAAAATCGGACCCGAAGCGTTGATCGGCAAGGAAGACGAGGGCTTCAAGCTGGTGATGAACGGCTTTGACTACAGCCGCGCGCTGATCGGCCTGATGTGCCTTGGCGCCGCCGCCGCCTCGCTGGAAGAAACCTGGAAATATGTCACCGAACGCCAGGCATTTGGCAATCCCATCGCAAAATATCAAGGTGTGACCGAGCCGCTTGCAGAAGCTGAAACGCTGCTCACTGCCGCGCGTCTGCTGTGTTACAAAACGCTTTGGCTGCGCGATCAGGGCGAAGCGCATACCGCCGAAGCCGCGATGTGCAAATGGTGGGCGCCCAAAACCGCGTTCGATATCATCCATAATTGCATCATCATCAATGGGCATTTCGCGTATAGCAAGGAATTGCCACATCAGCAGCGGCTGCGCGATGTACTGGGCCTGCAAATTGGCGATGGCACACCGCAAATTCAGAAAATGATCATCGCGCGCGAAAAAATCGGCCGCGTCGCCGTACCGTATTGAACCGGCAAAGGAGCAGCACGATGAGTGAAGAAGTAGTGCGCATCTGGACCGAAGGCCCGGTCGGGATCATGGAGCTGAACCGCCCGCAGGTCTTCAACTGTCTGGCGCTGTCGGTGATGGAAGCGCTGGATGCGGGCATGCGCCGTTTTGAAGATGGCGAACAGGTGCGCGTGGTGCTGATCCGTTCAACCGGCAAGCATTTCTGCACCGGCGCCGATCTCGACGAGGTAAAAGGCAAGCGTGGCGACCTGGACGCGCTGAAACATTTCATCAGCTATGGCCACTCGGTGTTACGGTCGATGGAAAATTCCACCCTGCCCGTGGTAGTGGCCGTGCAGGGGCTGGCGTTGGCGGGCGGGCTGGAACTGATGATGGCCGCCGATGTGGCCTTTGCAGGCGAAACAGCAAAGCTTGGCTGTCAGCATGCGCAGTTTGGTCTGATCCCCGGCTGGGGCGGTACCCAGCGTTTGCCCCGCCTGGTCGGCGAACGGCGCGCACTGGATTTGATGTTCAGCGCCCGCTGGATTGAGGCAAAGGAAGCGCAAGCCTGGGGCCTGGTGAATTATGTGGTGCCGGATGCGGAACTGCATGCAAAAGCCATGGAATATTGCGTGACTCTGGCGGCACGAAATACGAACGGCATCGCGGCGATGAAACGGCTGACCGTACACGGACTATCTGGCAATCTGGATTATGGCCTGGCGCTGGAGGCGGCCGAAGCGCCCGCCGCCCTGATGAGCGATAATGTCACCGAAGGCCTGAATGCGTTTCAGGAAAAACGCCAGCCGAATTTCAAATAAAATAATACAGGGAGAACGAACATGGATCTGGAACTCGCAGGAAAATCGGTCATCGTAACCGGCGGCGCATCCAATATCGGGCGCGCCATCACGCTCGGATTTGCGCGCGAAGGGGCCAGAATCACCATCGCCGAACTGGACACGGCACAGGGCGAAAAGGTCGCGCAGGAGGCACTGAAACTGGGCGCCAGGGATGTACAGGTGATTAAAACCGATGTCACCAACATGGAACAGGTCAAGGCCATGGTGGATGCAGCGGCCAGCAAGTTTGGCGGCATCGATGCGCTGGTGAATAATGTCGGCTGGGATGACCTGAAATTCTTTATGCAGACAACCCCGGATTTCTGGCAGAAAATCATCCAGATCAACTTTATCGGCATGCTCAACTGCACCTTTCATGTGCTGGAACATATGATCAAGGCCGGAAATGGCGGCTCCATTGTCTCGATCAGTTCCGACGCCAGCCGCCAGGGAGAGCCACGCGAGGCCGTATACGGAGCAATGAAAGCCGGTGTTAACAGTTTTATGAAAACAATAGCCAAGGAAAATGGCCGTCACGGCATCCGCTGCAACGCGGTCTGCCCCGGCGTGACCATCCCCGAGGAAGCCGATGAAGTCGGCACGAACAGCATGTGGACAAACCCCAACGCCATGTTCACCGAAGAACAGTTTGCCGCCATCGCCAAGACGCTGCCTCTGCGCAAATTGGGGCGGCCAAAAGATCTGGCGAATGCGGTGGTATTTTTGTCGTCAAAGTCTGCGGGGCATGTCACCGGACAGGTGCTCAGCGTCAGCGGCGGCTACAGTATGATTGGCTAATCCGGAATTTTTTTCTTAGTCAGGAGACGCAACAATGCAACGGGCAGAACAAATTCAACTTGCGGAGCGTATGCTCAACTTCAAGGACACGGGCACGCAGTCGCTTGCGGATGCGCCGTTCCGGAATCCGGTAAGCATCTATACGGATCGTGCATATTTCGAACGTGAGCGTGAACTGTTTTTCAAACAGATGCCACTGTTCATGGGGCTGTCCAGCAGGGTTTCCAAACCCGGCGATTATTTCACCAATGATTTCACCGGTCAGCCAATCCTGGTCATGCGTGGCGAAAATGGTGAACTGAACGCCTTCCTGAATGTCTGCCGCCATCGCGGCACACGCCTGATGGAAGAAACCTGCGGTGTCGGCAAGCGCCGGTTTTCCTGCCCCTATCATGGCTGGACCTATGACACAGCCGGAAAGCTGGTGAACATCCTTCAGGAAGAAAAATTTGGGTCGGTCGACAAGGAGGCTTTGGGCCTGACCCGGTTGCCCGTCGCGGAGAAATACGGGTTGATCTTTGTGCGCCCCACCCCCGGCGCGCCCGTTGATATAGACAAGCAGTTGGGCGGGCTGGGGCCGGAACTGGGCGCCTATGGTTTCGAGAAATATGTCAATTACCGCACCATAACCATGACCTATAATTTCAACTGGAAGATTGTTCAGGATACTTTTCTGGAAATTTATCACCTGCCCGTGCTGCACCGGACCACGGTCAATCCGCTGATCGATGCGTCGGTCAGCGTCTTCGACCCCTATGATCTTAATCTGCGCTTTGCCATTACCCGCAGGAATTTTGAAAAATGGCGCACAGAGTCCCCCGAAGAACGCGATGTGCTGTCACAACTGGCGGTGGTCTATATGCTGTTCCCCAATATCACTTTCATATGGCAGGGTGACCATGCAGAGGCCTGGTGCGCCTATCCGGATAAAGACAATATCGACAAGACGGTAATTGAATTCACGCTGTTCGCGCCGGAACCCCCGGCCAATGACAGTGTGCGCCGCCATTGGGACAAGAATTTCGACATCGCCATCGCCACCGTGGAAAAAGAAGATTTCCCCATGAGCGAAAAGCTGAACGCGGGATTTTTTACCGGCGCGCAAAAAGAAGTAATCTATGGCCGCAATGAACCCGCCCTGATTTACTATCACGAAACCCTGCGCAGGGCGATGAAGGGTCTTGACTATTAAGGCCGGACGACAAAACCACATAACGGCGAAAACTAAATGATTCACGGACCAACATCTCATTCCTATTTTTCGCAACGGCTGCGGTTGCATTATGTGAATTGGGGCAATGAAGACGCGCCGCCCATGCTGCTTATTCATGGCGGGCGTGATCATTGCCGCAATTGGGACTGGGTGGCCGAAGAATTTCGCAAGGACTATCACATTATCGCGCCGGATTTGCGCGGTCATGGCGACAGCCAATGGATGATTGGCGGGGCCTATAGCATCAATGATTACACCTATGATATTGCGCAACTGATCCATCAGACAAAACTGGCGCCCTTGACCATTATCGGTCATTCGCTGGGTGGGAATATCGCGCTGCGTTATACAGGGCTGTATCCAGACACAGTAAAAAAGGTCGTGGCCATTGAAGGACTGGGGCCGCCGCCCTCGTTCACGGCGCAAATGGCGGACCTGACCAATCTGGAGCGGGTGCGAAACTGGATCGAAGAATTGCGAGGCGCTTCCGGCCGGATGCCACGGCGGTATGCCTCTGTCGAAGAAGCCTATGAGCGAATGCAAAAAGAAAATCCGCATCTAAGCCCGGAGCGCGCCTATCATTTGACCGTACACGGCGTAAACCAGAACGAAGATGGCAGCTATAGCTGGAAGTTCGACAATTATGTGCGTGTATTTGCGCCGCGCCCACCTGAAGGTGAAGAGCTGCAAGAAATCTGGAAGGCGATCACCTGCCCTACTCTGTTGTTTCGCGGCACCGAAAGCTGGGCCAGCAATCCGCTGGAAGATGGCCGTGCAGCTTTTTTCAGGAACGTGCAGGTCGAAAATATCGAAGGCGCGGGCCACTGGGTGCACCACGACAAACTGGATGAATTTATGCGGCTGACAAAAGCTTTTCTGAAGGCATAGTTGACCAGCGCACATGAAAATCGCCGTCATCCCCGTCACCCCGTTTCAGCAGAACTGCACCCTATTGGTCTGTGAACAGACGATGCAGGGCGCGGTGGTTGATCCCGGCGGTGATGTTGAAAAAATACTGGATGCCGTCGCGCAGATCGGCCTGACGCTCGAAAAAATTTTTCTCACCCATGGCCATATGGACCATGCGGGCGCATCGGCGGAACTGGCCGAACGTTTTAATCTGCCCATCGAGGGGCCGCATATCGGTGATAAATTCTGGATCGACGGCATTCCCGAACAATCCAAACGATTTGGTCTGGCGCCTGCAAAATCCTTTACCCCGGACCGTTGGCTGAATGACGGCGATCAGGTGCAGTTTGGCGCGATCACGCTGGATGTCTATCACTGCCCCGGGCACACGCCGGGCCATGTGATATTTTTCGATCCCGTTTCAAAAATCGCCCAGGTCGGCGATGTGCTGTTTCAGGGATCCATCGGCCGTTCCGATTTACCGGGCGGCGATCACGACACGTTGATCCGGTCCATCAAACAGAAACTCTGGCCGCTTGGGGCCGACGTCGTGTTCGTGCCTGGTCACGGCCCGCTATCCACATTCGGTGAGGAACGCCGCAGCAATCCATTCGTCCACGATTAAACCACCGCGTTTCGTTTGCGGTAGCGCGCCAGATCTTCGGGATCGATTGCCGCACGCACATAGGCCGTGCCGTCGGTCCCGTGCCGCAATTCAACCACTTCCGCATGCTGGTGCAACCAGGCCAGATTGGCCCCATCACCGGCTTTCAGACGCAAATCCACGATCTCACGTCTGACCGATAACCGCTCGGCAATAGCTGCCAGCAGCGCGTCGCAGCCTTCGCCGGTTATGGCCGACAGTGGCAAAACATTTTGTGTGCGAAGCGCTGTGTTGCGTACTTCCTCCTGCCGTTCCGGTTCCAGCAGATCGATCTTGTTCAATACCTCAATCATGGTTTCGCGGCGCGCCTCCGGCAGGCCTAAATCCTCCAGCACCTGCAACACATCCTGTTTTTGCGCCTGAGATTCGGGATGCGAAACATCGCGCACATGCACAATCAAATCCGCCTCCAGCACCTCTTCCAGCGTGGCGCGAAACGACGCGATCAGATGCGTCGGCAGATCGGAAATAAATCCCACAGTATCGGAAAAAATCGCGCGGCGCCCATCCGGCAATGCGATGCCGCGCATGGTCGGATCAAGCGTCGCAAACAACAGATCGTCCGCATACACCTGTGCGTGCGTCAACCGGTTGAACAGCGTTGATTTACCCGCATTGGTGTAGCCAACAAACGCAACCACCGGAAACGGCGTTTTCGCACGCCCCTTGCGGTGCGCCTCGCGGGTGCGCTTCACCTGGTCCAGCTCGCGCGTCAGTTTTGCGATACGTTCTGAAATCAGCCGCCGGTCGGTTTCGATCTGGGTTTCGCCCGGTCCGCCCAGAAACCCCATGCCACCACGCTGGCGTTCCAGATGCGTCCATGACCGCACCAGACGGCTGCGCTGATAATTCAGATGCGCCAGCTCAACCTGCAAGCGCCCTTCACGGGTCTGGGCGCGGGCCCCGAAAATTTCCAGAATCAAACCGGTGCGATCAATGACTTTTACATTCCAGGCGCGCTCCAGATTGCGTTGCTGCACAGGCGTAAGCGAGCCATCCACGATCACGACATCGGGCGCCATGTCCGCAATCATGCCGGCAAGTTCCGCAACCTTGCCAGAGCCAAACAGATGCGCGGGCTGCGCCCTCACGATAGGAACGGCAATGCTGAAGGTAACAGTAAGCTGAATAGCGGCGGCCAGGCGCGCAGCTTCTTCCAGACGCGCCTCTGGCGTACGCCCCACCAAGGGGTTATCCGTTGATGAAATGGAAGACTTCAGATAGGGGTGAAGTACCAGCGCGCGCCCCGATCCGGGCCCTGCCCCGACCGGTTTGACGTCGCGATCCTTATCGATCTGCAAGCAATTCTCTACCGGCCAGACTCTTCAGGGTCTTGTCCGCCGTCAAACAACGCCACAGGCACCGATGGCATGATGGTCGAAATAGCATGCTTATACACCAGTTGTGACTGCGAATCTCGGCGCAGTAACACACAGAAATTATCAAACCAGGTCACGATGCCCTGCAACTTTACCCCATTTACCAGGAATATAGTTAAAGGCGTCTTGCTTTTGCGGACGGCGTTCAAGAACACATCCTGCAAATTCTGGGACTTTTCAGATGACATTTGCGATGTCCCCATTATTAATTCACTGACGTTAGTGAAAGCGCCCAACACAAACAAAGCAGGGCGCCCAGGCTCACTATCTTACTTATACTACACCTATATTATATTGCAGGTGCGAAAAAAGAAGGGGTCGTTAGTAAAATTTTTTCAATTTCGCAATATAGGCCTGCCTGAGCGCAGTAGCCTGCGTTCCGGGCCTGCCGTTGCCGATAATCTGCGAGTCTATTTTTACGACCGGCATTACAAAATTTGTGGCACTGGTCAAAAAGGCCTCTCGCGCGGCCATAGCCTGCGGAAGGCTAAATTCCTGTTCCGCCACATCAAGGCCCATGTCCCTGGCCAGGTCAAGCACCGCGCGGCGCGTTACTCCTGGCAAAATATCATGCCCCAATGGGTGGGTCAGCAACTTTCCATCCGCAGTGATAATCCAGAAAGTCGAGGACGCGCATTCGGTGACCATCCCCCTGTCATTCACGAACAGGGCCTCGGATGCGCCCGCCTCGGATGCCTGCTGTTTAGCGAGCATGTTTGGCAACAACGCCACACTTTTGATGTCACGCCGCGCCCATCTGGTTTCGGGTACACTGATTATCTGTACCCCTGTTTCTGCCTGCGCGTGACGTGCCGCCATATTCACGGACCGTGCCAGTAATACAAGTGTGGGTTTAACACCAGGGCCCGGGAACGTGTGATTGCGTGGCGCGACACCCCGCGTAATCTGCAAATAGATCATGCCGCCATCAGTGATCCGGTTACGACGCAGAATCTCCGGTAAAATTGCCGAAATAATTCCGGGTGATTTCGGCCAATCGATCTGCAACCCGTTTAGCGATTGCGCCAGACGTTGCATGTGCCAATCTGCATTGACAATCCGCCCGGCATAAACCGGAAAAACTTCATACACACCATCCGCAAATTGAAAACCACGATCCTCCACATGCACAAACGCATCGCGCAATGGCACATATCGTCCATTGACGTAAACGATCCGGCTCATCTGTACAGATCCTTTTTCACTCTAGCCGCGCCAGAAAGCAGGACTGATCAGGGTCAGTAATGTTAGCACCTCCATTCTACCGACAATCATACCGACCATCACCAGTGCCCGGGTAAATTCTGATAACGACGCATATGGCGTTGCCGCATCTGCAAAAAACAGTCCCGCAGCAGGGCCGGAATTGCTTATCGCCGCCGCTGTGATCGCTAAGGACTGTTCGAAATTAGGGCCGGTTAACCCAATGAGAAGTGTGCCGATCGCCAAAAAAAAAGTAAGTCCGATAAATACCGCCCATACGGCAACTATCTGGGCATTTTTCACACCCACTTTGCCGTATCGCAACGGCAATACCTCATTGGGACTGATCAGTCGGGCCAATTCCAGCCACCCCTGTTTCATCACCAGACCAACCCGCATTTCCTTAAATCCGCCGCTGGTAGATCCCGTTGCGCCACCAACCAGCACTGCGGTAATCAAAATTAATCCGACAAATAACGGTGCACCCGCAATGTTGCCAGTCCAGTATCCGGTTGTTGTCAAAAATGAAATGCCATTGAACAGCGCCCAATGCGCAGCGCTGACACCCTCTTTATAATCATTGCCTAAAAGCGCCAGAAACAAACAGGTTACTGTAACGAGAATAGCGACGCCAAGATAACGCGCCTCAGGATCCATGCGATATCCACGCCAGCGCCCATTTGCTGCGGCCCAGTGCAGCGCCATATTCATAGCACCCAGTATCATAAAGATGCCAGCCACGGCCTCCACTCTGGGGGAGTTGAAAGCGCCAATGGAAGCGTCGCGTGTACTGAAACCACCCGTCGAAATTGTGCTGAGAGCGTGACAAAATGCATCAAATATCGGCATGCCAACTGCCCAAAGAGCCAAAAAACACGCCATGGTGAGTGCCGCGTATATACCCAATAAAGCGCGCGCCACCTGCCGTAACCGACCGAATAGCGTCTGGCCATCACCATGTGGCATAGCGGCAAATTGCAGTTGCAACCCACCAATTCCCAGAACCACAAAAATTCCACTTGCCGCAATAACGGTATAAAGCCCACCCAGCCATTGTAAAATTGCACGCCACAGCAATATCGCTACAGGCTGGCGATCAAGATGCGTCAGCACCGTTGCGCCACTCGTGGTAAATCCGGAAACCGCTTCGAACAGTGCCTTGCTTGGACTAAAGATTACGCCGGAATAATAAATCGGCACCGCCGCAAAAATCGGAAGAATAGTCCAGGTTAGCACGATCAATAACAGGCTGCCGCGTTTGTTCAATTCGACCTCCTTGCCATACAGACTGATAATCAGTGCACCGGCAAAAAAGCCACAGATCACGGCAGAATTAAAGAAAATCCGGGCATCATCCAGGTCATTGGCAATCAGCGCGCCAAGCGCAGGTATGAACATGGACAAACTAAGCCCGGCCAACAACCACCCAAAAACACATAATACTGAATCTGTTTTCACAGAAACACCCCTGCAAATGACAGGTAATTATACATGACTAAAAATATTCAAGACTGACCCGGAACATCTGCTCGACTTTCCTTACCATGTTGGCCAGGGTCAGAATAACCACCCGGTCACCGGTACGTATAACCGTATTGCCGCGCGGCACGATCACCTGATCGCCACGTACGATTGCGCCGATCATAATACCTCGCGGGATTTCTGCTTCGTTTAATGGTTTGCCAATAACCGTCGCCGTTTCCAGCGCCTCCGCCTCCAGCACCTCGGCGGCGCCATTATAAAGACTGTAAAGCCCGCGTATGCGACCGCGCCGAACGTGTTGCAAAATCTTTGAAACAGTCATGGCGCGCGGATCTATAAAAACATCAATCCCAAGTGAGCGCATCAAGGGGCCATAACCAGGATTGTTGATCAATGCAATCGCCCTCTGACAACCGCCCTGTTTTGCCAGAACAGAAGATAGAATATTTACCTCGTCATCATCCGTAACAGCAACGATAGTTTCGGTTTCTGCAATATTTGCCTCACGCAGAATTTCCAGATCCAGGCCATCTCCGTGCAGCACAACTGTTTGTGACAGTTTATCCGCCGCCATCTCGGCGCGATCTTTATTGTATTCAATCAGCTTTACCCGAACAGTTGAATGTTTTTGTTCCAGCTCCTTGGCGACAAACATCCCGATATTTCCGGCGCCGAGAATAATAACCCGCCTTGCCGGCTTTTCTTCGTGACCAAAAATATCCAGCGCGCGACGGACATTTTCCTGTGCCGTAATGAAAAAAGCCTGATCGCCAACACGCAATTGATCATCGCCACGTGGCACAAAAAGTTTTTCGTCGCGTACAACCCCCGCAATAATAATATTCAGATCAGGAAAAAGATCAGTCAGTTGACGCAGTGGCGTATTGACCACAGGACAATTTTCTTCCAGTAAAGTGCCAATCAGCATTACGCGGTCATCGGCAAATGGCGCCGCCTCAAACGCGCCCGGCATAGCAAGACGGCGCAACACTGCGCGGCCAACTTCCACCTCCGGAGAAATAATCACATCGATCGGCAAATGATCGCGGCTGAATAAATTTAGCCATTGCGGATGCAAATAATTTTGCGTGCGAATGCGCGCAACTTTCATCGGTAAATTAAACAACGAATGCGCCACCTGGCAGGCAACCATATTCACTTCGTCATTCTGTGTAACAGCAATAATCATGTCGGCATCAGAGGCGCCGGCGCGCTCAAGAACGTCTGGATGTGAGGCGTGACCAACCATGCCCTGAACATCCAGAGTATCGCTAATTTTTCGTATCAGATCCGGACTATGATCAATAACCGTTACATCATTATGTTCAGCCGCCAATTGCTTGGCTATATTAAAACCAACCTGACCAGCGCCGCATACAATAACTTTCACGATAGAATAATTCCCTCGATAAAAAACAAATCACACCACTTTACAAGTCTGCGTCTTCCATTAGTGTCTGGGCGCCCGCATTCGGATATGCGCCCAAAGATTTTAATTTCCGGTGTAATGCAGATCGCTCCATTCCAATAAACGCAGCCGTTCGGGAAATATTTCCACCAAAACGATCTATCTGGGCTATCAGGTAGTCGCGTTCAAACATTTCACGTGCCTCGCGCAGCGGCAGGGACATGGCAACCTCGCTGGAACCGCCCCCGCCAGCCCGTAGTAAAAGAGGCGTCGCGGCACCAAGTTCTGCCGGCAGCATATCCCCTGTAATCATGCGATCAGAATCATCAGGCGCAAAAATCAGCAACCGCTCAATGACATTGCGCAACTGACGCACATTGCCCGGCCAATCGTAGGTCTGCATGGTAGCGATGGCATCTTCTGAAAGTTTGCGCGGCGGTCTGCGCAGACTTACCGAAAGGCGCTGCATCAAATGCGATATAAGAACGGGAATATCTTCACGCCGCTCTGACAGTGGCGGCACCCGCACCGGCACTACATTAAGTCGATGAAACAGATCCTCGCGAAAGACACCATGCAGAATTTTCTCCCGCAAATCAATGCCGGATGACGACACAACGCGCACATCAACCTGCACCTGACTACGGCCTCCGATACGCTCAAATTTCTGATCAACCAGAATACGTAAAATCTTGCCCTGTGTTTCGATTGGCATATCGCCAACTTCGTCAAGGTACAACGTACCCCCGTGCGCGCGTTCGAATAAACCGGTAATCGGCAGGCTGCCGTTTTCCGCTTCGGTACCGAATAATTCTCTTTCCATACGTTCGGGCGCCATATTGGCGGCATTGACGATTACAAAGGGGCCATTGGCGCGCGCCGATTGCTGATGCAAAAGCCGCGCAACAACCTCCTTGCCTGCGCCAGCCGGTCCGGAAATCAGCACGCGACTACCGGTTGCCGCCACCTTGGAAATAATCTGGCGCAATTGATTTGCGGAAGGAGATTCACCAACAAAATTTGTTTCGCCACCAGAAATAAGTCGCAGCTCACGGTTTTCCTGCTTCAGTCTGGAAGCCTCAATCGCACGATTGATCGTTACCAGTAAATGGTCCGTCTGAAATGGCTTTTCAATAAAATCATAGGCGCCGTTTTTGATCGCCGAGACGGCAACCTCAACATTGCCATGCCCGCTAATGACAATAACCGGTAGATCAGGATCATCGCGGCGCAACCGCTCCATGAGTTGAAGGCCATCAAGTTTCGAACCCTCCAGCCAGATATCCAGCAATACCAGTGAAGGTCGACGCCCCGCAATCGAGGCAAGTGCGGTATCAGAGCATGCAGCGGTGCGCGGCTGATACCCCTCATCTTGCAGAATGCCTGAAATCAGTTCGCAAATATCAGCTTCATCATCAACAACAAGAATGTCACGGGACATCAAGCACCTGTAAGAAAAATTGAACCGGGTTCTGTGTTATTTTCGCCACTAATAGCAGATTCGCGACCATTCGCTACCAGAGAAGGGTCGTCCTGTATTTGTGGCGGAAAAATGAGCTGCACAATCGCGCCTGTATCGCCAAATTCTGGATTCTGGATAAGCCGATTTTCTGCCAGATCCTGAATAGTGATGCGCGCGCCATGATCCTCAATAATCTTACGAACTATGGCAAGCCCCAGCCCGGTGCCCTTCTCGCGCGTCGTGACGTATGGCTCCGTAAGCCTTCGACGAATTTCACGCGGCAATCCACATCCATTATCCATCACCGATATTAAAATGCGCTCAGTTTTGTCTATCGAGATGCGAACCTCAATCATGCCTTCAACACCATCCATCAGCTTTCTGGTTTCAATGGCCTCAGCAGAATTTTTAATAATATTGACCAGCGCCTGACTAATTTGTGCGCGATCACAATAAATACGAAGTGGGTGATCGGGATGAACAAATCCGATATTGATTAAAGGCGCAGCCAGTTGCTGCTGAAACACCGCCTGACGAACAATCTCATTCAGATTTTCCTGACGCAAAACCGGTGCGGGCATACGGGCAAATGACGAAAACTCATCAATCATTCGACCAATTTCGCGTACCTGTCTTATGATTGTTTCCGTACAGCGTTCAAAAACTTCAGGGTCCGAGGAAATTTCATGACTGTATTTTCGGCGCAGCCGTTCAGCCGAAAGTTGAATGGGCGTTAGCGGATTTTTAATTTCATGCGCAATCCGCTTTGCGACATCCGCCCATGCTGCCGTTCGTTGCGCCGACACCAGCGCAGAAATATCGTCGAAGGTCACCACAAAACCCGAACGCCCCTCATCGTTTTGCGATAAGGAAATATTGTCGCGTTCTACGGCCTCGCTCACACTCGCCACCCGAACCAGCAGATTGCGCGCGGCATCCCCGCTGCCAAGATTGATTTCGCCCTCAATAACACGCCCGGGACGCGCGCGCGCATCCAGTAACATTGGCTGCATTTCCGGTACCACAACTTCAAGACTTAAACCGGCAAGATCTTCGCCCCGGCTATCAAGCAAATTCATCGCAGCGCCGTTAGCGAGATTCACTTTTCCGTCTGCGTCCAGACCGATCACACCCGATGTCACACCACCCAGTACAGCTTCGGTAAAGCGGCGACGGCGATCAAGTTGCAAATTCGCACCAAGCAGTTCGCTACGCTGCGCTTCCAGTTGACCCGCCATGCGATTAAACGCGCGGCTCAACGCACCGATTTCATCATTACTGGGGGTGTCCGCAACACGGGCACTAAGATCACCGTCACGCAACCGTTCCGACGCAACGGCCAGACGACTGATAGGTTCAACCAGCCGGTTCGCAAGCCAGAACCCGACGGCAATTGCCGCCAGCAGCACAAGCATCGCCAGCGCAAGATAAATCAGCGCAAACGCAATCTGAATACCCCCACGCTGTCCTTCAAGAAGTGCGTAATCGCTCGCCGCTCGCCGCGCCTGCATAGCCGTATTAAGCACTCTGGGGTCAACAAATCGGCTCACATACAGATATGCATCCAGAAACCTGTCAAGTTTCAATAACGCGCGCACCTGTGCGTCACGTTCACTTGCCAGAATAACCACATCTCCCCCCGCCGCCCGGGCAATGGAAGCCGCAGATGGGGGCGAAAAAGCGCCGGAAAAACTCATCCCGGATTTCGCCAGCACCTCACCGCTGCTGGTCACAACATAGGCGTCCGCAAGGGATCGCAATTGCGCCTGCTGATTTACGAGCTCGGAAAATTCCCCACGGTCTTTGTAATATAGCGGGAGCGCGCGATTAACATCGTTACCCATCGCCAGAATTTCCGCGCGGATCATCATTTTATGTTCTTCGACATAGGCCTCAGCGACACTCACGGAAGCAGAAACGACCTGTGAGACTCGCGATCCAAACCAGGCCTGGAACCCAAGATTGATAGTAAGCGTAGAATAAACTGCCATGATGATGGTTGGTGTTATCGCCACAAGGCCAAACAGAATCACCAGACGAACATGCAAACGGGAACCCGCAGTGCCACTTCGCCGGGCCATCCATAGCGCCACAAGCCGCCACGCCACCAAAGTCGCCAGCGCCAGCAGCAGCACCAGATCAAGCAGTAGCAGACCAAGTACAAGCTGCGGGCTTGTTTCAAAGGGGGAAAAATCTGAAATTGCCAAATAGGTAGCAATAGCGGCAAGAAACGCAGCCATCCCCAGGCCGAAAGTAACCTTCCCGCTGGCGATCGTGTCCGCATGACGCCGAATAAAATTCCGAAAAACCCGGGCAATGTCCATCATTCTGGACTTGCCCGAAATTTCGGTATTATCCGCACCACTCTGCGTATGAGCTTCCATGCAATTATGCGCTTCTGCAATCTATGTTGCAAACAAGGCTAACACCTTGTTGTAAAATAGCAACGCCTAACAGCAGCCATAAGCAACAATGTCATGTCAGATCAAGCACGGCAATCCAGACCATCCCCATCCAGGACAGTGCAAAAAGTGAAACAAGAGCCAATGTGTCCTTCAACCATACATGCATCGCTGTTCTCCCTATTTTTCTATTATGTACACTTTATGTTCTTATTTTGTCAAATACAATATTTATTTTAGTGCTAATTTAAGAAGCCATTTAGCCTTTTATCCGAATAATTTGCGCGATTTACTCCCGCCTTTACCCCTCTATCACGAAGAGGAATGAGACCAACGGCCCTATGTCTGGACTCATCGTCCTACTGAACAAAACATTGTCATCCTGAACGAAGTGAAGGATCCCCGCCGCAAACAAGATCCTTCACTTCGTTCAGGATGACAAACAGGGGCTTGATACAGGGCATCTCATAGGGCCGTTGGCATAAGTCCATGATTACTTCGGAAAGCGTGACTCTATGGGGATTGTGAGGGGTAAGAAAAAATGGATGACTGAACCGCTCGCCCCGGAAGATGGTCTAAAAAGCGGCACATTCAGGAGGTGCAGGCGCGGGCGCGACCCAGCGCGCGTCACCTCATCAGGTAATATGCGACCTGATGAGGGCGCGCAGCAGACCGGAATTAATCAATTTGCCAAAGCAAATGACTGTCCTGCTAGACCGTTTCATTATTTGACGGAAGCATCCCCCAGGGTGTCATCCCGGACTTGTTCCGGGATCCAGGGCCGCAAACACAAGCTTTCCCGTGTGACTCCTGGACCCCGGCACAAGGCCGGGGTGACAGCCCGTGTGTTGGTCCTGGTTCAACCTAAACGTGATGCGCTCTAATTAGTCAGAAGCGGTACGCGCGGCTTGCTTCCGCCACCGGGGGATGATTTGCCTTTAGACTTGGCCTTCGACTTCGAGGGACGTTTGAGCCTGGGTTCAAAATATTCGAACGCCAGTTTTTCTCCGGCATCCTCCTTGGTGACACTGATGCGCACCAAACCGCCCTTGACCAGTTTGCCGAACAGCAATTCATCCGCCAGCGGCTTTTTGATATATTCCTGAATGACCCGCGACAGCGGCCGCGCACCCATTTGCGGATCGTAGCCACGCTTGGCGATCCAGTCATTGGCTTCGGGCGAAAGTTCAATCGAGACATTACGGTCTTCGAGTTGCCCTTCCAGTTCCAGCACAAATTTCTCAACCACCATCGAAATCACTTCCGCTGGTAGATGATCAAAGGGAATGACGGCATCAAGACGATTGCGGAATTCCGGCGTAAACAGCTTCTTGATCGCTTCTTCGTCCTCGCCTTCTTTTGTGCCGCGACCAAACCCAATTGATTGCTTCGCCATTTCAGACGCGCCTGCATTGGTGGTCATAATCAGAATGACATTGCGGAAATCGACCTTCTTGCCATTATGGTCCGTCAGCTTGCCATGATCCATTACCTGCAACAGGATATTGAAAAGATCGGGATGCGCCTTTTCGATTTCATCAAGCAGCAGCACCGTATGCGGATGCTGATCAATGCCATCGGTCAGCAACCCGCCCTGATCAAAGCCGACATAACCCGGAGGCGCACCGATCAGGCGCGATACGGTATGACGCTCCATATATTCGGACATGTCAAAGCGCAGCAATTCCACGCCCATGATTTCGGCCAGTTGCTTTGCCACTTCGGTTTTGCCAACGCCGGTAGGCCCCGAAAACAGATAGCTGCCAATGGGCTTGTTGGGTTCGCGCAGACCGGCACGTGACAGCTTGATCGAAGCCGCCAGGGCTTCGATGGGTTTATCCTGACCGAACACCACACGCTTGAGGGCGGCTTCCAGATCGGCCAGTGATTCCTTGTCGCTTTGTGTCACCGTCTTGGCCGGTATGCGCGCCATTTTGGCGATCACGACTTCCACCTCGTGCGTGCCAACAACCTTTTTGCGTTTGGCGGGCGGTAACAGCATTTGCGATGCGCCCACTTCGTCGATCACATCAATGGCCTTGTCCGGCAATTTGCGGTCGTGAATATATTTTGCCGACAGCTCCACCGCCAGTTTGATCGCATCGCCCGTATAGCGAACCTTGTGATATTCCTCGTAATAGGGTTTCAACCCGTTCAGGATTTTAATCGCATCTTCCACTGTGGGTTCATTTACATCAATCTTCTGAAACCGGCGCAACAAGGCGCGGTCTTTTTCAAAGAACTGGCGGAACTCCTTATAGGTGGTCGAACCCATACATTTCAGCGCGCCGCTTTGTAATGCGGGCTTCAACAGATTGGAGGCATCCATTGCCCCGCCGCTGGTTGCGCCAGCGCCAATCACGGTGTGAATTTCATCAATAAAAAGAATTGCCCCGGGATGATCTTCCAGCTCTTTCATCACGGCTTTGATACGTTCTTCGAAATCACCGCGATAGCGCGTTCCGGCCAGCAAGGTTCCCATATCCAAAGAGAATATTGTGGCGCCGAGCAACACTTCCGGCACTTCGCCATTGACGATCTTGCGTGCCAGCCCCTCGGCAATTGCAGTTTTGCCAACACCGGAATCGCCAACCAGCAGCGGATTGTTTTTCGTTCTGCGACACAGGATCTGCATCGCGCGCTCAACTTCGGCCCCGCGCCCGATCAGCGGATCAATGCGGCCCTCTTTGGCGCGTTCATTCAGATTGACGCAATAGGCCGCAAGCGCATCACCGCCGCCCTGCTGCTTGCCGGATTTTTCCTGGCGCTGTTGTTCATTGGCGCCCTTTACCGGCTTACCTTCGGACATGCCGGGCACCTTGGCGATGCCATGCGAAATATAATTGACCGCATCATAGCGGGTCATTTCCTGTTCCTGCAGGAAATAGGCCGCGTGGCTTTCACGTTCGGCGAAAATCGCGACCAGCACATTGCCGCCGGTTACTTCTTCACGCCCGGAAGATTGCACATGAATGACGGCGCGCTGAATGACGCGTTGAAATCCTGCTGTGGGTTTTGCTTCTTCGCCATTATCGACAATAAGCGAGGACAATTCCTTGTCGATGTAATTTTCAAGGTTTTGCTTGATTATATCAAGATTGACGCCACACGCGCGCATGACCGCGCTGGCTTCCTTGTCATCCAGCAAGGATAGAAGCAGATGCTCCAGCGTGGCAAATTCATGTTTTCGCGCGCTGGCGCTGGCGATAGCGCGGTGTAAACTTTCTTCGAGACTGCGGGATAAAGAAGGCACGGCTACCTATTCCTTTTCCATGGTGCACTGTAACGGGTGCTGGTTCTGTCTTGAATAGTCTATCACTTGCGTGACTTTTGTCTCAGCTACTTCATAGGTGAATACGCCACAGACGCCAACACCCTG
>CAMTVX010000057.1:0-8589 GCA_947085295.1 uncultured Alphaproteobacteria bacterium
GAAGATATGCCGTTCACGGAGGATGGCACGCATGTTGACGTTGTGCTTAATCCGCTTGGCGTGCCGAGCCGCATGAATGTCGGGCAGATTCTGGAAACCCATCTAGGCTGGGCCTGTGCGGGCCTTGGCAAGCAGATTGGCGCGGCGCTTGACGCCGTATATTCCGGGCGCTCCATGACTGGCCTCAAGGATGTGTTGCGTGTGGCGTATGACGACAAAATCTACAAGGAAGATATCGCGGTTATGACAGACGCGGAGCTTCTGGAAATGTCTGAAAATCTGCGCCGTGGCGTGCCGATTGCAACGCCGGTATTTGATGGCGCGCATGAGGCTGACATTGTCAACATGCTAAGCAAGGCGGGGCTGGATGCATCTGGCCAGGTCGAGCTGTATGACGGTCTGTCTGGAGATCTGTTCGACCGCAAGGTGACAGTCGGCTATATTTATATGCTGAAGCTGCATCACCTTGTGGATGACAAAATCCATGCGCGGTCCATCGGGCCTTACAGTCTGGTTACGCAGCAGCCTCTGGGCGGCAAGGCGCAATTCGGCGGACAGCGTTTCGGTGAAATGGAAGTCTGGGCGCTGGAAGCATATGGCGCCGCCTACACATTGCAGGAAATGCTGACGGTCAAGTCGGACGACGTTGCCGGCCGCACAAAGGTTTATGAATCTATTGTGCGCGGTGATGAAACGTTTGAAACCGGCATACCGGAATCCTTTAACGTGCTGGTCAAGGAAATGCGCTCGCTTTCGCTGAACGTGAATCTTTTGACCAAGGAAGAATAGCCGCGCTGGATCAGCTCTTGAATGGTCAGTGAACGAACATTTTCCAAGCCTTCAAGTTAAGGCCAAGGAGTATCGAAAGATGAACCAGGAACTAGTAAATCTCTTCACCCCCGCAGGGCAAAAAGAGAACTTTGATCGTCTGCAAATCGCTCTGGCCAGTCCGGAGCGCATTCTGTCCTGGTCGTTCGGTGAAATTAAAAAGCCGGAAACGATCAACTACCGCACGTTCAAGCCGGAGCGTGATGGTCTTTTCTGCGCCCGCATCTTCGGGCCGATAAAGGACTATGAATGTCTGTGCGGCAAATACAAGCGGATGAAGTACAAGGGCATTATCTGCGAAAAATGCAATGTTGAAGTAACCTTGTCCAAGGTCCGGCGCGAGCGCATGGGCCACATCGAGCTGGCGTCGCCGGTTGCGCATATCTGGTTCCTGAAATCCCTGCCAAGCCGCATCGGCCTGATGCTCGATATGACATTGAAGGATCTGGAGCGGGTACTGTATTTTGAGCAATATGTCGTGCTTGAACCGGGCCTGACCCCGCTAAAGCCCAACATGCTGATCAACGAAGAAGAGTTCCGCCGCGCGCAGGATGAATATGGCGATGACGCGTTTACCGTTGGTATTGGCGCCGAGGCGATCCGCGAATTATTGATCGCAATTGATCTGGTTGCCCTGCGGGATCGTTTGCGCATTGAACTGTCCGAAGCGACAGGCGAGGCCAAGCCGAAAAAGATCGTCAAGCGGTTGAAGCTTGTTGAATCTTTCATCGAATCCAAGAACCGTCCTGAATGGATGATCCTGACCGTTGTGCCGGTTATACCGCCAGAACTGCGTCCGCTGGTGCCGCTGGATGGTGGCCGTTTTGCGACATCGGATCTGAACGATCTGTATCGCCGGGTGATTAATCGCAACAACCGTTTGAAGCGGCTGATGGAACTGCGCGCGCCGGACATTATCGTGCGCAATGAAAAACGCATGTTGCAGGAATCGGTTGACGCGCTGTTTGACAATGGCCGCCGTGGCCGTGTCATTACCGGCGCCAACAAGCGTCCGCTGAAATCGCTTGCTGATATGTTGAAGGGCAAGCAGGGCCGCTTCCGCCAGAACCTGCTGGGCAAGCGCGTCGATTATTCTGGCCGTTCCGTTATCGTGGTGGGTCCCGAATTAAAGCTGCATCAATGCGGGCTGCCAAAGAAAATGGCGCTTGAACTGTTCAAGCCATTTATCTATTCGCAGCTTGAAGCGCGCGGGCTTTCCAGCACAGTGAAACAGGCGAAAAAACTGGTCGAAAAAGAACGCCCCGAAGTGTGGGACGTGCTTGATCAGGTAATTCGCGAGCATCCGGTCATGCTGAACCGTGCGCCGACCCTGCACCGTTTGGGCATTCAGGCGTTTGAACCGGTGTTGATTGAAGGCAAGGCGATTCAGTTGCATCCGCTGGTATGCGCCGCGTTCAACGCCGACTTTGACGGCGATCAGATGGCCGTGCACGTACCGCTCAGCCTTGAAGCGCAACTTGAAGCGCGCGTGCTGATGATGTCGACCAACAATATTCTGCGTCCATCAGACGGCAAGCCGATTATCGTGCCCAGCCAGGATATCGTGCTTGGTCTTTATTACATGACCATTGAACGTCCCGGTTCGGTGGGCGAAGGCATGATCTTCTCTAATCTGGGCGAGATCGAACACGCGCTGGCCAGTAAATCCGTGACGCTGCATACGACAATCAAGGCGCGCCGTATCAGCGTTGATGCCGAAGGCAAGGAATTTACGGAACGCGTGGACACAACACCCGGTCGCATGATGCTGGGCGATTTGTTACCCCGCCATCCGCAGGTGCCGTTCAGCCTCATAAACCGTCTGTTGACAAAGCGTGACATCAGTACCGTTATCGATGTTGTCTATCGTCATGCCGGTCAGAAAGAGACGGTGCTGTTTTGCGACCGCATCATGGCGCTTGGTTTCCGTCACGCCTTCAAGGCCGGCATTTCGTTCGGCAAGGACGACATGGTGGTGCCAAAGGCCAAAACCAAAATGGTCGATGACACCCGTGCGCTGGCCAAGGAATATGAACAGCAGTACACGGACGGTCTGATCACCCAGGGTGAAAAATACAATAAGGTTATTGACGCCTGGTCAAAATGCACCGATCGGGTTGCTGATGAAATGATGGCGGAAATTTCCAATGCCGGGCTTGATGCCAATGGCAAGGCAAAGCCGCTGAACTCGATCTATATGATGGCGCATTCCGGCGCGCGGGGTTCTGCCGCGCAGATGAAGCAGCTTGCCGGTATGCGCGGGCTGATGGCGAAACCGTCGGGCGAAATTATCGAAACACCGATTATTTCGAACTTCAAGGAAGGTCTAACCGTTCTTGAATATTTCAATTCGACGCATGGCGCGCGCAAGGGTCTTGCGGATACGGCGCTGAAAACCGCCAACTCCGGTTATCTCACGCGGCGTCTTGTTGACGTGGCGCAGGATTGCATCATCAAGGAACAGGATTGCGGCACGAAACGCGGCCTGAATGTATCGGCTGTCGTGGAAGGCGGCGAAATATTACAGCGGCTGGGCGATCGTATTCTTGGTCGCACCATTTGCGATGACGTGATCCATCCGGTTGGCGATGCAGTGCTTGCCAAGGCCGGTCAGGAACTTAACGAAGCAGCCGTTGAATTGATCGAGGCGGCCGATATTCAGACGGTGCGCATTCGTTCCGTGCTGACCTGCGATTCCAAGGTTGGGGTTTGCGCCCGGTGTTATGGCCGTGACCTGGCCCGTGGTACGCCGGTGAATATCGGCGAGGCCGTGGGTGTTATCGCGGCACAATCGATTGGTGAACCAGGCACACAGCTTACCATGCGCACCTTCCATATTGGTGGTACGGCGCAGGTGGCCGAACAATCCTTCATCGAGGCAACCCACGAAGGCGTGTTGCAGATTGAAAATAAAAATCTGGTGACCGATCGCAATGGCCGTCAGGTGGTGCTCAGCCGCAACTGCATTCTGGCGATTGTCGATGATAATGGCCGTCAGCGCGCCACGCACAAGGTGCCGTACGGTACGCGCCTGCTGGTCAAGGAAGGTGGCAGAATAACCAAAGGGCTTCGCCTCTGCGAGTGGGATCCGTACACCTTGCCGATCATTACGGAAAAGTCCGGCACGGTTAAATTTGTCGATCTTGTCGATGGTATTTCGGTTCGTGACATGGTGGATGATGCGACCGGCATCACCAACAAGATCGTGGTTGACTGGCGTTCTGCGCCCAAGGGCGGCGATCTGAAACCCGGTGTGGCGCTGGTTGATAAAAAGGGTGTCCCCGTAAAGCTGGGCACTGGCGATCTGGACGTGCGCTATCTGTTGTCGGTGGATGCGATTCTCTCGGTGGAAGATGGCGATGAGGTTGCGGCCGGCGACGTTCTGGCGCGTATTCCCCGCGAAAGCGCCAAGACCCGCGACATTACGGGCGGTCTGCCGCGCGTGGCCGAACTGTTCGAAGCCCGTCGTCCGAAGGATCACGCGGTGCTGGCCGAAATGGACGGCATCGTCAAATTTGGCCGCGATTACAAAAATAAACGCCGCATCATTATCGAATCCGCAGATGACCCCACGGTGTTCAGTGAATATCTGATCCCCAAGGGCAAGCATGTGGCCGTGCAGGAGGGTGACTTCATCCACAAGGGTGAATTCCTGCTGGACGGCAACCCGGCCCCACACGACATCCTGGCGATTCTGGGGGTCGAGGAGCTGGCGAACTATCTGGTGCAGGAAATCCAGGAGGTTTACCGGCTACAGGGCGTACCGATCAACGACAAGCATATCGAAGTGATTGTCCGCCAGATGCTGCAAAAGGCCGAAGTCACCAATCCAGGTGAAACGACCCTGTTGAAGGGCGAGCAGATTGACCGTCTGGAACTCGACGAAATCAACGAAAAAGTCGTTGCCGAGGGCCGCAAGCCTGCGGAAGCGGTGCCCGTGCTGCTGGGTATCACCAAGGCGTCCCTACAGACCCGCTCGTTCATCTCGGCGGCCTCGTTCCAGGAAACCACCAGGGTGCTTACCGAAGCCGCTGTGGCCGGGAAAGTCGATTATCTGTCGGGACTTAAGGAAAACGTCATCGTTGGTCGCCTGATTCCGGCCGGCACCGGCGCCCTTATTAACGAAATGAAGGCCATTGCCATCAAGCGCGATCAGGAAATCCTGAGCGAGCAGAAAGTGGTCAAAGGCGCCATTACCAGCGCTGGAGATCAGGTTCGGGCCGATGCCGAGGCGGTGTTTGCCAAGATGCCAGTGGCGAGTGAATAGATAAGTTCAAATAAAACAAGCCCGGTTGAAGAAAACTGCTTGTTTTAGGTTGACGAAACATAAAGGCGCGGATAATGTTCGCGCACTTTCAGGCCATGGTCGTAGGGAACGAATCTTCGGAACCTAAACACTGTCCGGAAGCGAAATAGAAGAGTTTTGGCGCATGATCAGGGTTAACCCTCTGGTCCTCTGCAAGTAACCCAGGATAGGGACGGCATGTGTCGTCCTACGTCCTGTTTATGATTTTTTGCTGCTGTTTATGTTGCTCCAGGAGAATTGCTCAGGGGCAGTTGCTCTAGGACATGGGAAAGCGATCTTAATGCCGACAATTAACCAATTGGTTCGCAAGCCACGCAAGGCGCCGGTTAAACGGAACAAAGTCCCCGCATTGGAGGCATGTCCGCAAAAACGTGGTGTCTGTACACGCGTGTACACGACAACGCCGAAAAAGCCGAACTCCGCGCTGCGTAAAGTTGCGCGTGTGCGCCTGACCAATAAATTCGAAGTCACCAGCTATATCCCCGGCGAAGGCCATAATCTGCAGGAGCATTCGGTAGTTATGCTTCGCGGCGGTCGCGTAAAGGATTTGCCCGGTGTGCGTTACCACATCATTCGCGGTGTCCTCGACACCCAGGGCGTCAAGAACCGGCGTCAGCGCCGTTCCAAATACGGCGCCAAGCGGCCGAAATAATATCAGAGAGATCGATAGCAGATATGTCACGTCGTCATCGCGCAGAAAAAAGAGAAGTCCTTCCCGACGCCAAATTTGGCGATATCGTGCTCACGAAGTTTATGAACTCGTTGATGTATCAGGGAAAGAAGTCGACGGCGGAAAGCATCACCTATGGTGCGTTCGAAATTGTTGAACGTAAAATCGGCCGTAGCCCGGTAGAGGTGTTTCGCGATGCGCTTGAAAATATCAAGCCGAATGTCGAAGTGCGTTCACGCCGTGTTGGTGGCGCCACCTATCAGGTTCCGGTCGAAGTGCGTAATGAGCGTCGTCAGGCGCTGGCAATCCGTTGGCTGATTAATGCGGCCCGCGCGCGCAATGAAAATACAATGGTCGAGCGTCTGTCCGGCGAATTAATGGACGCCGTAAATAATCGGGGAGCGGCAGTGAAGAAGCGTGAAGACACCCATCGGATGGCGGATGCCAACCGTGCCTTCTCGCATTATCGCTGGTAATCAACTCAAAGATTGAAGGTTCCCGATCATGTCCCGCAAAACCCCACTCGAACATTACCGTAATATCGGCATCATGGCGCATATTGACGCCGGCAAAACGACGACTACGGAACGTATCCTGTACTATACCGGGGTCAGCCACAAAATTGGCGAAGTGCACGAAGGTGCCGCGACGATGGACTGGATGGAGCAGGAGCAGGAACGCGGCATTACCATTACTTCGGCTGCGACAACCTGCTTTTGGCGCGATTATCGCATCAACATTATCGACACCCCCGGCCATGTGGATTTCACCATTGAAGTAGAGCGCTCCCTGCGCGTACTTGATGGCGCGGTGGCGGTGTTTGACTCGGTTGCCGGCGTGGAGCCGCAATCCGAAACCGTATGGCGTCAGGCCGACAAATATAGCGTCCCGCGCATTTGCTTCGTAAACAAGATGGACCGCATCGGCGCCGATTTTTATCGTTGCGTTGAAATGATCAAGGACCGTCTGGGCGCCATTCCGGCTGTGCTGCAATTGCCGATCGGATCGGAATCCGCGTTTGTCGGCGTTGTTGATCTGCTGAACAACCGGGCGATTATCTGGAAAGATGAAAGCCTTGGGGCCGAATTTGAATATGTCGCCATTCCCGCCGACATGGCAGTTGAGGCAGCCGATTATCGCGCCCAACTGGTTGAACTGGTCGTCGAACAGGATGAGGCCGCACTCGAAGCCTATCTTGAAGGCACGGAGCCGAGTGTCGAAACCCTGCTGGCCTGTATTCGCAAGGGTACCGTCGGCGGCAAGTTTGTTCCAGTAATTTGCGGTTCCGCATTCAAGAACAAGGGTGTGCAGACCTTGCTGGACGCCGCCGTTGATTTTCTGCCGTCTCCGCTCGATGTTCCCTTTATCCAGGGTACTGTGCCGGATTCCGACGAAGTCGTTGAGCGTCGTCCCGATGATGCAGAACCGGTGGCGGCCCTTGCATTCAAGGTCATGAATGATCCGTTTGTGGGATCGTTGACCTTTGTGCGGCTGTATTCCGGTACACTCGAAGCGGGCATGACGGTGCTGAATTCGCGTCGTGGGCATCGTGAACGTATTGGCCGAATGCTGCAAATGCATGCAGACAAACGCGAAGAAGTCAAAACGGCCGTCGCCGGTGATATTGTGGCGTTGGCGGGACTGAAAAATACCATTACCGGTGACACCCTTTGCGATACGGTCAAGGTTGCCATTCTGGAAAGCATGGAATTCCCCGATCCGGTTATCGAAGTGGCCGTTGAGCCAAAGACCAAGGCCGATCAGGAAAAAATGGGCGTCGCGCTCAATCGTCTGGCCCAGGAAGATCCTTCCTTCCGTGTTTCCAGCGATCCGGAATCCGGCCAGACCATCATCAAGGGCATGGGCGAACTGCATCTCGATATTATTGTCGATCGCATGCGCCGCGAATTCAAGGTCGAGGCCAATGTCGGCGCGCCGCAGGTGGCGTACCGCGAAACAATTTCCAAAACTGTCGAAGTTGATTACACCCACAAAAAGCAGACCGGCGGTTCCGGGCAATTTGCGCGCATCAAGATCCGTCTTGAAGCATTGGAACCCGGCGGCGGCGAGCATTTCGAAAACAAGGTTGTTGGTGGTTCGGTGCCACGCGAATATGTGCCCGGCGTCGAAAAGGGCGTGATGAGCGTCAAGGACAGCGGCGTCCTTGCGGGGTTCCCCGTAATAGACTTCAAGGTTACGTTGCTAGATGGCGCCAGCCACGATGTGGACTCCAGCGTGCTGGCGTTTGAAATTGCGGCGCGCGCGGCGTTCCGTGAGGCTGTACAAAAAGCCGACGCCAAGCTGCTCGAACCCATTATGCGCGTCGAAGTGGTGACGCCGGAAGATTACATGGGTGACGTGATCGGTGATCTGAACAGCCGTCGTGGTCAGATTGGCGGCACAGAGTCGCGTGGCAATGCGGCGGTTATCAAGGCGATGGTGCCTCTCGCCAACATGTTTGGCTATGTGAATAATTTGCGCTCCATGAGCCAGGGGCGCGCGCAATACACGATGCACTTTGATCACTACGAAGCCGTGCCGCAGCACGTCTCGGCAGAGGTTATTGCCAAGCTGGCATAGATTGAATTTGTCCATTTTGTGGACGATGGGTTAAGGACTGGAGCCTTACGGTTCCTAAAGCGGAGACGAGAACATGGGAAAAGAGAAATTCGCGCGTACGAAGCCGCATTGCAACATTGGCACGATTGGCCATGTTGACCACGGCAAGACGTCACTGACGGCGGCGATCACGAAGGTGCTGGCGGAAACCGGCGGCGCTGTTTAC
>CAMTVX010000058.1:0-13609 GCA_947085295.1 uncultured Alphaproteobacteria bacterium
AACGCCGGGGCATGTATTTCCGTTAATGGCGCGCGACGGCGGCGTTCTGGTGCGCGCGGGTCATACAGAAGCGGCCGTCGATGTGGCGCGGCTGGCGGGGCTGAACCCCGCTGGTGTTATCTGTGAAATCATGAATGAAGATGGCACCATGGCGCGGTTGCCGGATCTGGTTGGATTTGCGCAAACGCATGGCCTGAAAGTGGCGACCATTGCCGATCTGATTGCCTATCGCCGCCGCTATGACCGCATCATTCACCGCGCGGTTGAAACCGATATCGACACCATGTTCGGGGGTGAATTCAAACTGTATGTCTATATCAATGTCGTGGAATATGCCGAACATATCGCATTGGTAAAGGGCGACATTTCCGGTCCAGGGCCGGTGCCGGTGCGCATGCACGCGATCAATGTGTTTGATGATCTGCTGGGCGCGAAAAGTGGCCATACCGGTATGCTGCATGGCGCGATGGAACTGATTGCAAAAATGGAGCGCGGCGTGATCGTGCTGATCCGCGACACCAAGGCGACGATTGTTTCTGACATTCTGATGCGCGGCCGCAAGGGTGGCGTGCGCGAGCTGCGCGATTATGGCGTGGGCGCGCAGATACTGGTTGATCTGGGCGTCAAGGAACTGACGCTGCTGTCCAACACGGCGAACAAACACATTATCGGTCTGGAAGGCTATGGCCTGAAGATCGTCGATGTCATGCATATTACGCCGAAAGATTGAGTGTAAATGTCTAACCCTATCCATATTATGATCGTCGAGGCGCGGTTTTACGCGCATATTTCCGATGCGCTGCTGCATGGCGTTGTCACGGAACTGAAGCGCCAGGGGGTTACCTATGACCGATACGAAGTCAGCGGCGCGTTCGAAATTCCCGGCGCCATCCGTTTTGCGATTGAGGCGCGTAACAGGAAAACCGATGCGCCCCGCTATGACGGCTATATCGCGCTGGGCTGTGTGATCCGGGGGGAAACGACGCATTACGAAACCATCTGTGCGGAATCTGCGCGCGGCCTGATGGATATTACGCTGAACCATAGCGTTGCACTGGCCAATGGTATATTGACGGTGGAGAATGAAGCGCAGGCCATCGCCCGCGCATCTATAGAGGACAAGAACAAAGGTGGTGAATTTGCAGAAGCCTGCCTTAGCATGGTGCAATTGCGCCGCAAATTTGGCATCATGTAATGACCGCAACGCCAACCATGACACCTGAAACAAACGGATCACCGCAATCCAAACGCAGTGGGCGTTCGGTTGCGCGCCTTGCCGCCGTGCAGGCGCTCTATCAGATGGAGCTGGGCGGCACGGATGTAGAAACCGTGATACTTGAATTTATGAGCGACCGTTTCGGACAGGAAATTGACGGCGAAGAATATCTGGCCGCCGATCAGAAACTGTTTGCTGAACTGGTGCGCGGTGTTGTGGCCCGCCAGATGGAAATTGATCCGCTGGTTGCGCGCACCGTCAGCGAAGATTGGGCACTGCCGCGTCTGGATGCAACGTTGCGCGCCCTGATACGCACCGCAACCTATGAGTTGATGGCGCGCACCGACATACCGGTAAAGGTCGTATTGAGCGAATATGTAGATATCGCACATGCGTTTTTCTCTGGCGACGAGCCGGGATTTGCAAATGGGGTGCTGGACAAGGTAGCGCGGATCGTGCGCCCCCAGTCTTTTGGCAGCCATGAGCCGGGACGCTGATCCGCTTGCCGATGAATTTGCGCTGATCGCGGAAATTTTTGCGCCACTTGCAATCGGCGACGCGGGCAGTTTTGGCCTGACAGATGATGCCGCGATCATCACACCCCCCGCTGGAAAAGACCTGGTGGTGACCGCCGACATGATGGTTGCCGGTGTGCATTTTTTTGCTGACGACGCGCCGGATATGATTGCGCGCAAACTGCTGCGGGTAAATTTGTCTGATCTGGCCGCCAAGGGGGCGACGCCGCATGGTTATATTCTGACTGTCGCGTTGCCGCGCACCGTGACCATGTCGTGGTTGCGCAGCTTTGCCAAAGGGCTTGCGCAGGATCAGGCTGCGTTTGGCATAAATCTATTAGGCGGTGATACGACCGCAACGGATGGCCCGCTTTGCCTTTCGCTGACGGCGATGGGATGGGTAACCAGGGGCCAGATGGTGCGCCGGGCGGATGCGCAAACTGGCGATGATGTTTACGTTACGGGCACAATTGGCGATGCCACGCTGGGCTTGCGGGTGCGCCGGGATGGTCCGTTTTCAGGGCTATCGGCAGATGAAAATCAGTTTCTGCTGCAACGGTATCTGTTGCCGCAACCACGCAATGTTATTGTTCCTGTCTTGAGCGGGCTTGTTCATGCGGGCATTGATATTTCAGACGGGCTTGTCGCTGATCTTGGCCATGTCATACAGACATCATCTGTGGGTGCGGAAATTCAGCTTTCAGATATTCCCCTGTCGGGTGCCGTCAAAAAATTACTTGAATTGCAGAATGTTGAAATTTCCGAACTGATCACAGGCGGCGATGATTATGAATTGCTGCTAACCGCCGTGCCCGCGCACCGGTCGTTGATTGCGGAGGTATCTGTAAAAACCGGGATTTCCTTAACGCGCATTGGCCAGATTATAGTTGGAAACGAGGCTTTTTATCTGGACAAAAACGGCGCGCGGGTATCCCTGAAACGTGCGGGATACCAGCATTTTTGAGGCCCTAAACCGCTTGTTAAGGGGCCGTATGCGAAATCATTATGCATGAAAAATCGCATAATATCGCTGCTTTTCCTGGCGTTGCTGGCGTGCGGTTTGCCGCAGCCTTACGCCTGGGCAAAATCGGCCCCCCCCGAAGAGGGCGGGGAAGGCGAGGCCGCCGAGCCGGTCAGCCGAATGGTTGCCCTCAATCCATTGCCGATTGCAATCCTGAAAGGCAGCCGCGTCGATAAATATTTTGTAGTGATGCTAAGTATGGAGACCGCGCCCGATGTGGACATTGAGGCGATCAAGCATGATCTGCCCCGTGTGAACGATGCGCTGTTACGAGAAGCCTATCTATTTTCAAAGGAAAATGCAGGCGCAGCAGAAGTGGATATGGAAGCGCTTCGGGCGCGTTTATTGCCAGTGATCAAATCCATTTTGGGTGAACCAAAAATTACAGGGCTATATTTTACCGGGACCGCGTCGCTCTAACAGGCTGCTGATAAACCCTTCTTTTTGTCATCCTGAACGCAGTGAAGGATCTCAGCCGCATTGAAACCATTGGAGATTCTTCGGTCGCCTTGCGCCCTCAGAATGACAATTCCGGGTTTTTCAGCAGCCTGCTAAAGCGTTTTTGCGTTTAAACCCAGATTCCCGATTAACACCAATGTCCATATGGAAGCTTTCCATAAACGCGAAATAGCGTCATATAATTGGCGCATGAAAAAAGATGATGATTCCGTCTCCCCCATGCCATTTGAACCGGGCGCAGTAACGCCACCAGCGGCGCACGGGATACTGTGGCGGCTGCGGAATTATTTTCTGGCGGGTGTCGTGGTCGCTGCCCCCATGGGCATGACGCTGTATGTAACCTGGGCGTTTATTTCGTTTGTGGATGGCTCGGTCAAGCCGTTGATTCCGGACGCCTATAATCCGGAAAACTATTTCCGTTTCAGCTTTCCTGGCCTTGGCCTGATTATCATGCTGGTGCTGTTGACCCTGTTGGGGGCGCTGGCCGCGAATTTCTTTGGCCAGACGCTGCTGGATTATGGCGAACGGCTGGTTGCGCGGATGCCGATCATGCGCGGTGTCTATAACGCCACCAAGCAGATACTGGAAACCGTCACCACCCCATCCGGCGCCAGTTTCCGCCAGGCCGCGCTGATCGAATATCCGCGCAAGGGCCTGTGGACGATCTGCTTCATCACCGGTGAGGCGCAGGGCGAAGTGCAGGCGCGCACAGCGGACCCGGTGATCAGCGTCTATGTGCCAACCACGCCCAACCCCACATCGGGTTTTCTGCTGTTTGTTCCGCGCAGCGAGATCGTGACCCTCGACATGAGCGTAGAAGAAGCCGTGAAGATGGTCATATCGATGGGGCTGGTGGTGCCGAAATGGGCGGGGTGACTTTTCATATTTTTCTTGTATGTAAGGTGTTTATGCCTTACATTATGCGTGACTAATGGAGGCATCTCATGGGCACGCTCACCGTGACTGTAAAGGGGCAGGTTACGCTTCGTAAAGATATCCTGAAGCATCTCGGCGTACAGCCCGGTGACAAAATCAGTGTCGACCTGCTTCCTGATGGCCGGGTCGAGGTGAAGGCTTCGCTGCCGGCAGGAAAGATTTCAGACGCTTTCAATTGCCTGAAGCGTCCCAACGGGAGACATTTGTCTATCGAGCAGATGAACAGGATCGCCGCGCGGGGCTGGGCGGGCAAAGCTTGAAGGTCACGGCCGATACCAACGTGCTGGTTCGCGCCATCATGGGGGACGATGCGCAACAGAGTAAAATAGCGCAGAGCGAGCTGGCGAAGGCGGAGCTGGTCGCTCTGGCGCTTCCCACCCTGTGTGAATTAGTCTGGGTGCTGGCGCAGGGCTACAAAATTCCATCAACCGGGATTGCGGAGGCGATACGCCGTCTGATCAACAGTGCGAATGTCGCAGTAAACCGGCCGGCGGCGGAGGCCGGATTAGATGTGCTTGAAGCGGGTGGCGACTTTGCGGATGGCGTCATCGCGCATGAGGGCAGATGGCTTGGGGCGGAGGTGTTCATATCTTTCGACAAGAAGGCCGTGAAGCTGATCAAAGCCAAAGGCGGCGCTGCCCGCGCGCTGTCATAGGGTTGCGCGTCAACTGCACGTCAACCGAATCAACCGGATAACACTCACCCCGCCCGCGCATATTTCACGGCTGCGTCGCGTTCGAACAGATATAGCAGGATGCGTAGGGCTTCGCCGCGTTCGCCTTTTAGTTCGGGGTTTTGATCGGCGATCATGCGGGCGTCGTCGCGCGCCACATCAAGCAGCGCGCCGTGGATGGCGAGATCGGCCAGGCGGAATTCCGGGATGCCGCTTTGTTTGACACCGAGTATTTCACCGGCGCCGCGCAGGCGTAAATCTTCCTCGGCGATGCGAAAGCCATCTTCGGTTTCGCGCAGAATGCGCAGCCGCGCCTTGGCAATTTCACCCAGCGGGGCCTGATATAACAGCATGCAGGTGGAATGTTGTGTCCCACGCCCCACGCGCCCGCGCAATTGATGCAGTTGCGCCAGCCCGAAACGCTGCGCATGTTCGATGATCATGATCGCGGCGTTGGGGACATCGACGCCAACCTCAACCACGGTGGTGGCGACAAGAATGCTGGTGCGCTTGCTCACAAAATCTTCCATCGCCTTGTCTTTTTCTGCGGCTTTCATGCGGCCATGCAAAAGGCCCACTTTGTCGCCAAATATTTCGCGTAAGGCAGCATAGCGTTCTTCGGCGGCGGCCGCGTCGATCAATTCGGATTCTTCCACCAGCGGGCATATCCAGAAGGCTTGCGCGCCGCCATCAATCGCGCGGCGCAGGCCGGAAATCACTTCTTCGATGCGCGCCAGCGGCAGCACCCTTGTATCGACCGGCGTGCGGCCCGGCGGTTTTTCCAGCAGGCGGGAGATGTCCATATCGCCATACACGGTCAGGGTAAGCGTGCGCGGAATGGGGGTGGCACTCATCACCAGCGTGTCCACTGCGCGAACATTTTTTTCGGATAATAGCATGCGCTGATGCACGCCGAAGCGGTGTTGTTCATCAATTACCGCCATTTGCAGATCGTGAAACTGAACATCATCCTGAAACAGAGCATGGGTGCCTGCGATAATGGGAATAGAGCCATCTGCAAAACCTGTCAGCAGCGCATCGCGCGACTTGCCTTTGTCGCGCCCGGTCAGCAACGCGGTTTTTACGCCAATGGCATCGCATAAGGGTGCAATCACCGCAAAATGCTGGCGCGCCAGAATTTCCGTTGGCGCCATGATTGCCGCCTGACCGCCATTTTCGACAGCAATCAGCATACTAAGCAATGCGACAATGGTTTTACCGCTGCCGACATCACCCTGTAGCAGGCGCAACATGCGTCCCGGGCTCGCCATATCGGCGGAAATTTCCGCCAGCGCCACAATCTGCGAGGGCGTCAGGCGATAGGGCAGGGCTGCGATCAGCCTGTCGCGCAAATTTCCATCACCGGCGATTTTACGCCCGGACTGACGGCGCATGGCGCGCCGGGTCAGCATCAGCGCCAACTGATTGGCCAGCAATTCATCATAGGCCAGCCGCATGCGGGCCGGGTGTGCGCCATCCAGGTCTTCGCTTCCCAGAGGTTTATGTACCGCCAGCAGGCTTTCATTCCAGCCGGACCAGTTGTTTTGCCGCAACCACGGACCATCCTGCCATTCCGGCAATTTCGGCGCGCGCGACAGGGCCCCCCGGATCGCTTTGGCCAGGGTCTTGGCGCTTAGCCCCGCCGTCATGGGATAGACCGGTTCCACCTCCGGCAGGGTGGCGCATTCTTCTTCGCTGAGAATGTAATCGGGATGGGTGATTTGCAGATTATCGCGAAAATGTTCCAGCCTGCCGCTGACCACACGGGTTTTGCCTTCCGGCAGTATGCGCAGCAGATAATCCGGCCTGGCGTGAAAGAAGATCAGGGTAATTTCACCACCGCTGCCATCGGTGCAGCGCACCCGGTACGGAATGCGTTTGTTCGGCGATGGTTCATGTCCCCAGACCTTCAGCGTCAGGGTGACGGTATTGCCGTCATTCGCCCCGGTTAATTCGGCCAGTTTCGGGCGGAAACGGCGGTCAATCACGCCGCTGGGCAGGTGCCACAACAGATCCACAGCATTCGGCCCCGCCAGCCGGGTGATCAGCCGGGCGTTTTGCGGCCCCACCCCTGCAAGGGTGCTGACCGGGGCAAATAAAGGAAACAGAATTTCAGGGCGCATATAAACCGGCGATTCCAATTGAGCAGAGGCCTAGTTAGGACTATATCAAAGCCTGGCAACCGGGTCAGTACCTACTGATCCGGCAATTTGGCGTTCGGTAAGGGCAATATCATGGTCGAGGAAACCGCGCAGGACATTCGGATTAAACGGCTGAAATTTCGTGCCTGGCATCGTGGCATGCGTGAGGTTGATCTGATAATGGGCAGTTTCGCGGACCAGCATCTGCACAATTTCAGCCCCGATCAGCTAAGCCAGTTTGAGCAGATCCTGGATATAGAAGATCCCTATCTCTATGCGTGGTTGAGCGGCGCGGCCCCCTTGCCTTCGAGTGAAAATACGCCGGTTATGGCAATGATGCTAAACTTTAAGTACAGCGTATAGATAGTTGGATAGTGATATTAAATTACGGGATTATCCGGGTCGCCTGACAGTTTGCGGCGCGCCGGAAGGGCTGGACGCTCTGGTGCTGGCAGATATCGCGCGGGCGGGGCATTGCGTGCTGCATATTGCGCGCGATGCGTCACGCGCCGCCGCCCTGCGCGATGCGCTGGCATTTTTTGCGCCGGAAATTGAGGTGCTGGAATTCCCGGCCTGGGATTGTTTGCCGTATGACCGGGTGTCGCCGATCCCCGATATCAGCAGCATGCGCATGGCCGCGCTGCACCGGCTCAGCGAACCGCACGCTAAATTCAAAAATCTGATTATTCTCACGACGGTTAATTCTGCGCTGCAACGGGTGCCTGCAAAAACCAGTCTGGCAGAAAACAGCTTTACGGCGCGTGTCGGCAAGGCGGTCAATCTGGATGCGATGATCACCTATCTGGGGCGCAATGGCTATTCCCGGTCGGGGACGGTGATGGAGCCGGGTGAATTTGCGTTACGCGGCGGGTTGCTGGATGTCTATCCGCCGGGGGCGGATGCGCCGCGCCGCCTGGATTTTTTTGGGGACGTACTGGAATCGATCCGGGAATTTGACCCTGAAACCCAGCGCAGCACCGGCAAGCTGAAAAGCCTTGTCCTGATGCCAGTGTCGGAAGTTGTTCTGGATGAAACCAGCATCCGGCTTTTTCGTGCGGGCTATGTGCGCACATTTGGCGCGGTGACAGATGGCGATCCGCTTTATGAATCGATCAGCGAAGGCCGTAAATATCAGGGCATGGAACATTGGTTGCCGCTGTTCCATGAAAATGTGGATACGCTGTTCGACTATCTGCCACGCAATGATGTCGCGCCCATCATCTGCATGGATCATCTGGCGGAAGAAGCGGTTACCAGCCGCATCGGGTTGATCGCCGATTATTATGACGCGCGCAAATCCGCGCCAAAGACGCTGGGGCAATTTGCCGCCAGCTATAAACCGCTACCGACAAACGCCCTGTATATGGCGGCCGACGAATGGGAGGCGGCGTTAAGCGCGCATCGCGTACGGAATTTTTCACCCTATCAATCGCCTGAAAATCAACTGACAGTGGATGCGGGCGGGCGGCAGTGCCGGAATTTTGCGCCGGAACGCAAACAGGATGCGGTCAATATTTACGAAGCGGTACGTGATCATGTTCTTGCATCACAGGCTGCGGGCAAACAGGTGTTGATTGCGGGTTATAGCCTAGGCTCGCGCGAACGATTGGGAACCGTGCTGGCCGATCATGGGCTGAACGCCATCGTCTATCCCGACAGTTGGGAGCAGGCGAAGTCGGCGCCGCGCGGCGCGGTTGGGTTGATCGTGCTGGGCATTGAAAATGGGTTCGAGACCGATGATCTGCTGCTGATCGGTGAACAGGATATATTGGGCGACCGGCTGGTGCGCCAGAACCGCCGTTCGCGCCGCGCGGAAAATTTCCTGACCGAGGCGTCAAGCCTGAGCGCTGGCGATCTGGTGGTGCATATCGAGCATGGTATTGGCCGCTATGAAGGATTGCAGACGCTGGAAATCAACAGCGCGCCGCATGATTGCCTGCTGCTGGTCTATCATGGTGGCGATAAATTATATCTGCCGGTAGAAAATATCGAGCTGCTGACGCGATATGGATCGGAAGATGCGCATGCCGTGCTGGACCGGCTGGGCAGCGCCGCGTGGCAAAATCGCAGGGCGCGTCTGAAAAAACGCATACGTGAAATGGCAGAAGAATTGATCAAGATCGCCGCCGCGCGCGCCTTGCGTGAAGTTACGCCGATCTATCCGCCCGATGGGATGTACACGGAATTTTGTGCCCGTTTTCCATATCAGGAAACCGAAGATCAGATGCGCGCCATTGAGGCGGTGCAGGAAGATCTGGCCAGCGGCCGGCCGATGGACCGGCTGATCTGCGGCGATGTGGGCTTTGGAAAAACCGAAGTAGCGTTGCGCTCGGCCTTTGTCGCGGTAATGTCCGGCCATCAGGTGGCGGTGATTGTGCCCACCACATTGCTGTGCCGCCAGCATTACCGCACATTTCTGCAACGCTTTGAAGGCATGCCGGTGCGCATTGCGCAATTGTCGCGCATGGTGCCCGCCAAGCAGGCCAACATGCTGAAAAAGGAAATCAGCGAAGGCCAGGTGGATATTGTCATCGGCACCCATGCGTTGCTGGGCAAGTCCATGTCCTTCAAAAATCTGGGTCTGCTTGTCGTGGATGAGGAACAGCATTTTGGCGTTGGGCACAAGGAACGCCTGAAACAGTTACGCGCCGATGTGCATGTGCTGACCATGACTGCAACGCCCATTCCGCGCACGTTACAGTTAGCCCTGTCCGGCATGCGCGAGCTTTCGGTTATTGCGACGCCGCCGGTTGACCGGCTGGCGGTGCGCACCTTTGTTTCGCCGTTCGATCCGGTGCTGTTGCGCGAAGCATTGCTGCGCGAACATTATCGCGGCGGGCAAAGTTTTTACGTTTGTCCGCGCATTGCCGATCTGCCGGAAGCCGAGGCGTATCTGAAAGAATATGTACCCGAAGTAAAATATGTCATTGCGCACGGGCAGATGCCGCCGGGTCAGCTTGATGATGTGATGAACGCATTTTATGACCGCAAATATGATGTGCTGCTCAGCACGACGATTGTTGAATCCGGCCTGGATATTCCCACGGCCAACACCATGCTGGTGCACCGCGCCGACATGTTCGGGCTGGCGCAACTCTATCAGTTGCGCGGGCGCATTGGCCGTTCCAAGGTGCGAGCGTTTTGTTATCTGACATTGCCCCCCAAAAAAACCATTACGGCCACGGCGGAAAAACGCCTGAAAGTATTGCAGACGCTGGATACACTGGGCGCCGGGTTCAGTCTGGCCAGCCATGACATGGATATTCGTGGCGCGGGAAATCTGCTGGGCGAGGAACAGTCCGGCCATATCCGTGAAGTCGGCTTTGAGCTGTATCAGGAAATGCTGGAGGAGGCGGTGGCCGCTCTGCGCAGCGGTGGCGTGGATGCGGAAGTGGCCGATCAATGGTCACCGCAGATCAGCCTTGGCGCATCAGTGCTGATCCCGGAATCCTATGTGGCGGACCTGAATGTGCGTTTGTCGCTGTATCGGCGTCTGTCGCAAATTGAGGGCCGCCAGGAAATAGACGCCATTGCCGCCGAACTGATTGACCGTTTCGGCCCGCTTCCCGGCGAGGTCGATCAATTACTGAAAATCATCGCCATCAAACAGCATTGCCGCCTGGCTGGCATCGCCAAGATTGACGCCGGGCCAAAAGGCGCCGTGGTCACATTCCGCAATGACCAGTTCGCCAATCCGGCGGGTCTGGTGGATTTCCTGACCCGTCATGCCAAGACGGCCAAACTGCGCCCCGATCACAAACTGATTTACCAGCGCGACTGGCAGACCACGGATGAACGCATGGCGGGTGTCACCAATCTGACCCGCACGCTGTCGGGCATTGCACGGGTGGCGGCTGCGGGTCGCTCGCAATGACGCAATTTTACCAACGGCCCTATGTTTGGAATCATCGTCATCCTGAACACAACATTGTCATCCTGAACGCAGTGAAGGATCCCCTTGACGCAAAGAGAGATCCTTCCACATCGTTCAGGATGACAAAGCGCCTATAAACATCGGGGTGTTGACATAAGGGGGGGACGGCAGGTGCGTTTGGCCCCTGATCCCGGTTTGCTCAAACAGGGGAGAAAAAGGGGCGCATTTATATGCGACGGCCCTGCCTATAGGGGGGGTCTGACGGGATCTGCGCACAGATCCCGTCAAATTGATCAGAACGGGGAAATCACATCGAAAAGCTGCTGGCCGTAGCGGGCCTGTTGCACATCGGTTAGCTGGCCGCGACCGCCGTAAGAAATACGGGCTTCGGCCACCTGGGTGTGCTGGATGGTGTTCTGGTTGCTGATATCTTCGGGGCGCACCACGCCGGAGATCATGATTTCGCGCACCTCAAAATTGATGCGCACTTCCTGACGGCCCTGAATGACCAGATTGCCGTTAGGCAAAATCTGGGTAATGATCGCGGCGACGGTGGTGTTGATGGCTTCCTTGCGGTCGACCGAGCCCTTGCCGGAATTGTTGCTGGAGGAATCGGCTTCAATCAGATTTTCCGGATCAACCGCGTTCGGCAAAAATTCATTTAGCTGACTTTCAAATCCAAGCAGGGCTTTAGCGGAGGCCCCTTCCCTGGCGGTTCTGGTGCGCGTCGTGGCGTTATCCACTTTGGCGCTGTCGGTGATGTTGATGCTGACGGTTAGAATATCGCCGATTTTTGTCGCGCGCTGATCCTTGAAAAAGGCGCGCGAGCCGGTTTTCCAGAGTGAGTTGGGCTGTGTCGTATAGGTCTCGACCGCAGGCATGGGCAGATTGACCTGGGTCGCCTGCGGCACGCCGGCCTTGACACCTTCCAGCGGCGTCAGTGGCGGCGGACTGCCAATGTTTTTTACCCTGTCAACCGTCCCCGCGCAGGCCCCAAGTCCGAGCAATAGCACGCCCAGCAAGGGTCCACGAACCATATCCATGCGGATGCGGGAATGTTTGGGATATTGAAGGGCGGTGTAACGCGATTGAATGGACATCGGGTAATATTCCAGTTGCTTATTCACCATTCAGCGCGGCGGTTGATGGTGAAATATGAAGGTTCGAGGTTTGCGATGCCGTGTGCGAACGGGTTTCAAGGGGCGATACCAGCACATACCCGGCAGCGGCCGTGACGCCTTCAAACACGCGATTGGTTTGTGTGTTCATTACACGGATGGTTTGCCCGTAAATGCCATCGTCAAGCGCCTTGCCACGAATGGAAAGGCTTAATCCCGGCGCTTCGAATGCGATGGTTACGAGGTCATTCTTTTTAATGATGTGTGGTGGCGCAACATCGGATATGCGCAGGGGAACGCCTGCACGCAAGGGACGTTTTGCAGCCATGCCGATTAACGCACTGCTATGCGTAATATAATCTATCCCGGCAGGGGAACGTTTGATTTCAAGTAGCGCAAGGCTTTCGTCGCGAATAATTTCGCCACGCGCCATGGGTTGCGCGAGGACGGGCACCGTGTGCATCTCGACAGCGGCGAATGCGTAAGAAATATTGACGGCCCAATAACACAGCGCAGAAAGCGCGAATATGGACAGCCGGATATGAGACAGTCGATGCATCCTGTTTACCTGCGCAGATTGGTTGTGGTGGAGAGCATTTCGTCGGAGGCGCTAATGACTTTGGAGTTCATTTCATACGCCCGCTGGGCGGTAATCAGCGAAGTGATTTCGGAAACCGGATTGACGTTTGAGGTTTCGACAAATCCCTGCAACACGGTGCCATAACCCAATGCGCCGGGCGTGCTGACCTGCGCGGCGCCCGATGAAGGCGTTTCGCTGAACAGATTGTTGCCCTTTGCTTCCAGTCCGGCCTCATTAAAAAATGTTGCCAGTTCCAACTGACCAACAGTTTGCGATTCCACCTGACCTGGAATTTTTGCCTGCACCTGGCCCTGCTTGTTGATGGTGACGTCGGTTGCTTCCTGGGGCAGAGAAATTCCGGGGCCAATGATGAACCCTTCCGGTGTGACAAGCTGTCCTTCGGCGCTGATGGAGAGCGAGCCTGCGCGTGTATAGGCCTGTTCACCGCTGGGCAACTGCACCCGCAGGAAGCCACGCCCCTGTATGGCGACGTCATAGGGATTGCCCGTGGAAATGACATTGCCCTGTTCAATGATGCGATACACCGATCCGGTTTTAACACCTGAGCCAACCTGAACGCCTGAGGGTACAATTGTTCCCGCATCCGATGAGTTTGCGCCAATGCGCTCCAGGCTCTGATACAGCAGGTCCTGAAACTCGGCGCGCTGGCGTTTGAAGCCGGTGGTGTTCATGTTTGCAATATTGTTTGAAATCACTTCGACATTCAGTTGCTGCGCCAGCATGCCGGTGGATGCGATATTGAGAGATTTCATTTGGCGAACCTTCTATTGAATTTATTAAAGTCGGTTAACAATGCTTTTAACTAGCGGACCCGGGATAGCTGATCGATGGCCTTGCGGGTTAATTCATCCTCGGTTTCTGTTAGCTTTGCGGCGGACTGATATTTGCGCATTACTTCAATCATGCGGGTGATTTCCGATACCGCCTGAACGTTCGAGGTTTCAACACTGCCCTGAACAAGCGTAATTTTTCCCCTGGGGGTCTGGATTCTTTCCTCTTGCGTAAGGAAAAGATTGGCGCCGATCTTCTTAAGCGCCTGCTGATCTTCAAAACTG
>CAMTVX010000059.1:0-21485 GCA_947085295.1 uncultured Alphaproteobacteria bacterium
AGGTTCGATCACACTTCACCCTCTCATTGTCATTGCCCGGCTTGTCCGGGCAATCCAGAACCCCAAGCCCAGACCTTTGAGTGTGGCATGGATTACCCGGACAAGCCGGGTAATGACAGTGAGAGCAAGCCGGGTAATGACAGTGAGAGAATGGGATACGCTTCCGTCAAATAATGAAACGCTCTAAAATCTACGTGCTATGCGTGTGTGATTGAGATCACAGCGCAGGGCCGTTGCTTCTGTGTGGCTTGGATTACCCGATATCTTCCCAGACGATGCGTTTGCGCATCAGTTCTGAGTGGCGTTTTTCGAGATAGGCGTCGGAGCGGCCGATAAAATCCTCCATCTCCTTGCGCGCGCGTTCGGCGTCGCGTGAGACGATGGCCTGATACAGGCTTTCATAGGTTTCGATCTGATAGCGCTGCTCGCGCTCGGAATAATTCAGTTTGATGCCGGAACTGTTGGTCATCATGTGCACCGAAGACACCAGCAGGCCAATGGCGGGATTGCCCGACGCCCAGGCGATAAGATCGTGAAATTTGCGGTTTTCGTCCTGATAGGCGTCAATGTCGCCAACGCAACTGCGCAATTTGGCGATACATTCTTTCAGCCGCTCCAGATCGTCGTGGCGGGCGTTGCGCGCGGCCATTGCGGCCATTCCGGGGCTGATCACCTGGCGCAGCTCGATCAGCGAGCGAAACGGCGCATCCAGAAACTGCAGCAGCAAAGCCAGCGTACTGGCCAGATTGCGGGTATGCGGCTCGCCCACCACCGGGCCACCGCCGGGCCCCGGTTTGATCGACAGCACCCCCTGCAATTCCAGAAAGCGCAGCGCCTCACGCAAGGTGGCGCGCGCCACCCCATAGCGTTCCACCATCTCATGCTCGGGCGGCAGTTTCGCCCCGGGCAGCAGATGCTTGTCGGCGATTTCGCGCACAATGCCCTGCGCGACCCGGATCGCCATCTTGGCCCCGCGCCCCGTGACGCCGTTGGTGTCCTTGCCGGGAAACCCGATCAGGTTTTCCTCGGCCGATGCTGTTTTATCTGTCATGCCCAATACATAGCAGCTTTGCCGCCCCCGGTCAGCCTAAAAGCTTATCATAGTTTAATTGCCCCGCTTTAGCCTATATGCCATTGACACATGATCTATAGCGTGATGATTTTAGGTTTGCCCATGCCACAACCACAGTGTCACCCCGGATTTATTCCGGGGTCCAGGAACCACATGGAAAGGCCCGTGTTTTTGTCCCTGGACCCCGCAACAAGTGCGGGGTGACACTGTAAGTGGGGTGATCAATGTAAACTAATCATGCTCTAAACCACGCCCCCGGTCAGCCTAAAAGCCCGCACAGGCCGCTCATTTCTCCTGGCCCTTGCGCCGCGCGTCCAGCAACGCCTGCGCCCGCGCGAGATTGCCTTGCGCCACATCATGGTAATAGGGCGCGGCCTCGCTTGTGTATTCCTGCAGCGCCTCGGTATAGGCCGCGACCGCCTGTTCCAGCCGCGCCGTGCCGCTCTCGCGCTGCCCCAGCGCCTCAAGCGCAGCGCCGAGATTGTTTTGCGTCATCGCCCAATCGAGCGGAACGCGCGCGCGGGTTCTTTCCTGCAGCGCCTCGCCATAGGCCGTGACCGCCGCCTCCAGCCGCGCCGTGCCGCTCTCGCGCTCCCCCAGCGCCCAAAGCGCATTGCCGAGCAGATTGGCGGCGTTTCCGCGTTCATCTACGTCGCGCGCCGTTTCCGACATTCGCCGCGCCAGAAGAATTGCGATTTCAAGCGAGAAGTTGACGCCCTTTTTATCGCCTTCCACGTAATAGCGATCCTGGTATTCGATAAATGTTTTCGACCAGATGGGACGCTCGTCTGATAGCGCGGCCGCCACGGCTTCGATCCGGCGGGCGGCGGCTGGCGCGTCGCGGCGCAGAATGTCCTGTTCGATTCCGGCTTCGAGCAGCAGAACGCGGCGGCGCCCGAACGCCTCCCGCTGTCCGGTTTCGCGGCGTTCGAGTTCCGCAAGCGCCGTGTCCACCACCCCCGCGCCCTCATCAAAGCGGCCCTCGCGGGTCAGTTGCGCGACGCGCGCGAGAACGCCATCGATGAATTCGCCCTCATTGCTTGCGCGTTCGCCCCTGGCGATGACATCCAGCGCAATAGTCACGGCATTTTCGAGCTCAATGACGGCGCGATCAAAATCAAGCGCTTCTTCCGGCTTCAGCCGTCGCGCAAGCGCGATGATGGTGTTGCGTTCAAGGCCCGCTTCCTGGGCTTTGCCGGCCACGCCGCGCGCGTCCAGCTTTGCCAGAAGCTTCTCCACGATCACATCAGGAAGGGCGTCGAGTTTCTTTTCGTCCGCGCCGATCATCACCGTTGGATTGATTGTCACGTCACGCCCGGCCTGAACATTCTGACCAATAATAACGCTCGGCGATGGACGCGGTTCCGGATCGGGGGAATTAAAATATGTAAAAACCGCCCACACACCAGGCACAACCACCACCAAACCGCCGCCAATCCAGCCGAGGACTGCTCGATTGTCCCCATCCCTCAAAAGCTTGAATAATCGGACGAACACCCCCACTCACCCTACAAGCTTATTCAAACTTCGAAACGTCGCCTCACATTCGCGCATCATGCTGGCCATGATTTCGGCGGCCGGGCGGACGTCAAAGATACCGCCGATACCCTGGCCAGCAGGCAGGCAGGCGCGATCGGGGTCGACTTTCTGGTCGGGCCCTTGGGTGACGCCCATGACGCCGGCTTTCAGGCTGGTGACCATCTGTTTGGGAACGGTTGCAGCTCGTCCTTGCGCTTTTCCCAGTCATCGACATAGGCGTTGCGGATGACCCGCATGGTCTTGCCGGAAAAGCATTTGGTGACGATGGTGTCGGCGCCGCCATGCTGCAGGATCTGTTCCTGGTAAACCCGGCCCGCGCGCGCCTCGGTGCATGCTATAAAGCGGGTGCCGACCCATACGCCCTGCGCACCCAGCGCCAATGCCGCCGCCATGGTGCGGCCATCGACAATGGCGCCCGCCGCCAGTACCGGGATTTTAACGGCTGCGGCAATTTGCGGGATCACCGCCATGCCCGCCACCTGGCCGGTATGGCCGCCAGCCTCGGTGCCCTGCGCCACCACCATGTCGCAGCCGGCCTGTTCGGCCTTTTGCGCATGGGCGACCTGGCCGCACATGACCACAACCTTCAGCCCGCCTTTATGGCATTTTTCAATCACGGCATGGGGTACGCCAAGCCCCGCGATGAAGCTGGAAGCGCCTTCGCCGATGATAATGTCAATGGCGCGGTCAATGGTTTCGGGCTGCGCCGCCAGCAAATCCACGCCGAACGGCTTTTTTGTCTTTGCCCGTACGGCACGCATTTCGGCGCGGATTTGTTCAGGCGTTGCCGCCGCCATGCCCAGTGTGCCATAGCCGCCCGCCTCGGACACTGCTGCGCAGATGTCCGCATAGGCGACGCCGCCCATGCCCGCAAGAAAAATAGGCATCTCGATGCCAAACATATCGCAGACCGGGGTTCTGATGGGCATCGGGCGCTTTCTCCTTATTTATACCGGGCATGTCGTTTTTTTGCTGCCAGCGGATTATAGTTGATTATAATAGATTGAACGAGCGGCGCTAGAGCCTGGCGCTGCAAAAGCAGGGAGAAAAACGCGATATGGGTGAAACACTTAATTTCAGCGAAAAAGCGTCTATCGTCGGCATTGGCGAGACCGATTATGTCAAGGGCGCCAAGGTTACCGCCGTCGAAATGATGCTGGAGGCGGGCCGCAAGGCTATCGCCGATGCGGGGCTTAGCCCGCATGATATTGATGGGTTGGTGCCAGCACCCGCCTATACCACCGGCGAAGAACTGGCGGCCAATCTCGGTATCGAGAATTTGCGCTATTGCTCGACCGTGCATATGGGCGGCGCCAGCCCGACCACCGCCATTCAGAACGCCGCCGCTATGGTGTCGCTGGGTGTGTGCAACAATGTGCTGATCACGCTGGGCTGGAATGGTTATTCCGCGCTGCGTCCGAAGCCCGGCATTCCGCCGACGCGGCCGATGGGCATGAATGTGCTCGACACCACCATCAAAGATTTTTACATGCCCTATGGCATCACCTCGCCGGTGCAGATGTATAGCTGGTTCGCCATGCGCCACAAGAAACTGTACAATGTGCCGGACGAAGCCACCGGCCATATCGCCGTTGCGGCGCGCAAGCACGCCCAGCTCAATGACCGCGCCTTTATGAAGGGCCAGGAATTGACCATGGAACAATATCTGAAGGCACGCTGGATTTCCGAACCCATGCGCCTGAATGATTGCTGTCTGGAAACCGATGGCGCCTGCGCCGTGGTGATTTCCAGAACCGAAGAAGCCAAGGACATGCGCAAGCGCCCGATTGTGATTATGGGCTGCGCCGAGGGGCATCCCTATCCGGCCGACGACATTGCGTCGCGTCCCGATCTGTTCAAGTTCGGCCTTACCTATGCCGCGCCGATCGCCCTTAAAATGGCGGGCATCAAGGTGCAGGACGTGGACTTTCTGCAAATTTATGACTGTTTTTCCTATGTCGTGATGTTGCAGATGGAAGCGTTGGGCCTGTGCGAACGCGGCGGCGCCTATGATTTCGTCAAGGACGGCAATATCGAACTGGGCGGGCGCTATCCGCTCAACACGCATGGCGGCCTGATGAGCCAGGCGCATGTGTGGGGGCTGAACCATGTCGTCGAAGCGGTCAAACAGTTGCGCCATGAAGGAGGCCTTGCCCAGGTCAAGGATTGCGAGCTTGGTCTCGTCACCGGCTGGGGCGATCTGGGTGACGGCAGTCTGGTAATTTTGCGGAGGTAATGCAGTTATGAGCGAAACTAAAGTTAAAAATAAACCCACCCGTCCGATCCCCAATCCGATTGAGCCGGTGAACAAGGGCTTCTGGGACGCATGTCAGGGCGGTGTGCTGCATTTCCAGCAATGCGACGGTTGCCACAAATTCCGGCATCTGCCGCGTAATATGTGCGCCTATTGCGGCTCGCCGGAATGGAAATGGGCGCCCTCCACCGGCAAAGGCAAACTGTTTTCCTGGACCATCGCGCATATGCCGATGCATCCGGCCTTTGTCGCGGACGTTCCCTATGTGGCGGCCATCATTGAGATGGAAGAAGGTGTGCGGCTGGTAAGCTGGCTGCGCAGCGTCGTGCTCGAAGACATCTGCCTCGATATGCCTGTCAAGCTGATGTATGAGCGCATCACGGACGATTTCCAACTGCCCTGTTTCGTGCCGGCGTAAAGCTATTCCCGGAGGACGGATCAAATCCGTCCTCCGGGGCCATCGATCAGTCTTTCTTTCCCTATAAAAAATGTGGATAATAGCCGTCTAGAGTCTGTTTCGTGCATACTGAACACAACCCACGGTGTCACCCCGCACTTGTTGCGGGGTCCAGGGTTCCAAACTCAGGCCATTGGGTGTGGCTCCTGGACCCCGGAATAAATCCGGGGTGACAGACTGAGGTTCTGAAATGCATTAAACTTGATGAAACAGTCTCTAAGCTGTGAACAATAAACGGCAATCGGGAGAAAACAGCATGGCCAGAGGCAACGGACATACAATCGATTATGGCGCGCTGGTAAAACCAGACGCAGTGCATGGCGATTGCTATATCGACCCCGAGATTTTTGCCGATGAACTGAAAAAAATCTACGGGCGCGGCTGGGTCTATATCGGCCATCAGAGCGAAATTCCCAATGCCGGTGATTATGTGCGCAAATGGATCGGCCTGCAGCCGGTGATTTTTACGCGCGACAAGGCCGGTAAATATCATGTGCTGTTTAACCGCTGCATGCACCGGGGCGCGTCGATCTGCCAGGCCGACAGCGGCAATGCGGGCGGTTTCCGCTGCGAATATCATGGCTGGTTTTACCGCCTGGACGGGGCGTTGCAGGCGATACCGTACCCCGAAGGTTATGGCGATGATTTCGACAAGACCCAGTATAATCTGCGCAAGCCGCCGCGCCTGGATGAATATCGCGGCTTTGTGTTCGCCAGCCTGTCACCAACCGGCATTGGGCTCACGCAACATATCAGCGGACCGGCCCAGCAACAGATCGATTACGCCTGTGACCTGTCGCCCGAGGGCGAGCTTGTCGTGCAAAGCGGGGCGACCAAGCTGGCCTATAACGGCAACTGGAAGCTACAGATGGAAAATTCCATCGACGGCTATCACCCGAATTTCACCCATCAATCCTTTATCAGCACGCTCGAACGCCTGAGCGGCTCCAAGGTTGAAATCTTTAGTGGTCACGCCATGACGCAATCGCGCGATCTGGGCATGGGGTGCAGCAATATCGATTCACGCCGCGCAAACATTGAGCACCCGCAGGCGCAGGCGCGGCTCGCGATGATGCAGAAATCAGGCTGGGGCAAGAAATATTATGATGATCTGGTCGCAGCCCACGGCAAGGCGCGCGCGGAGGAAGTGCTGATCGTTAATGGCACGCATATGAATGTATTTCCCAACCTGGTGGTGCTGGCCGGGCAGGTCCGCACTATTCAGCCCATCAGCACGGAGCGCACCGAAGTTTATTTGCGGCCCAGCCTGCTCAAGGGCGTACCCGATGAGGTCAACACCCAGCGCATCCGGCAATATGAATCCTTCTACACCACCGCAGGCGGCGGCATTCATGACGATGTGGAAATGTTTAACCGCGTGCATGAAGGCCTGCGCTGTAGCGATGATCCATGGCTGATTTTCCGGCGCGGCCTGCACCGTGAACAGACCGATAATGACGGAACCATATTTTCTCAGGGTACAGATGAAACTGCGCAGCGCGGCATGTGGCGGCACTGGAAATCTGTTATGCAGCAGGACGCAAACTGATGATCACCCTGCGCGAAAAGGTCGAGAACTTTCTCTATAAAGAAGCCCGGCTGATGGACGAAAACCACTATATGGAGTGGTTTGAGCTGTTCGCCGATCCGTGCCTGTACTGGGTTCCGGCCAATCAGGAAGACTATGATCCCAACAAACATACTTCGCTGTTTTATGGCGACCGCACGACCATAAATAACACCGTGATCCGCCTCGCGGATGGCAAGGCATTCGCACAGGATCCGCGCTCGCGCATGCGCCGCGTGGTGTCCAACATCGAAATCGAGGATGGCGGCATCGAGGTTTCGGTGCATGCAAATTTCATCGTGAATGAAATCCGCAAGCATGAGCAGCGTTACCATACCGGGCGCTCGCACTATAAACTTGCGCCAGACGGCGGGTCGTTCAAAATCAAATACAAAAAAGTCGTCCTGGTCAGCCTGGATGAGGCGCAGGACAATCTGACATTTTTGATATGAGTGGATGCCGCGCGCACCGCGCCGCCATCTCATGGATAAATGTCATTCAGAACACACAAACAGGAGAACGCAAATGCCCACGATTGAAGAACTGAACGAAAAATATGAGCGCAATCCTCTGGAAAGCATTTTGCCCAGCGGTGACCAGAAAAAAGCAAAACGGCCTGAGCCAAAGGCGCAATCCTATTACGATGAAATCAAGAAAAAATTCGCCGAAGAACGCGACATAAGGGTGAATTACCGGCCCGAGGGCAGCGCGCAATACACCTCGGATTTCGAAGGCTCGCTGTCAAAATATCTGGACGATCCCTATGGCGGTGAAATCAAGCCGCGCGCGCCCATCAATGACACGGTTGAGGTTCTGTTCATCGGCGGCGGGTTTTCTGCGCTGCTGACCTCTGCGCGGCTGCGCGATCTTGGCGTTGACAGCATCCGCATCGTCGAAAAAGGCGCCGATGTCGGCGGCACCTGGTACTGGAACCGCTATCCGGGCGTCGCCTGTGACGTGCCATCCTATGATTATCTGCCGCTGCTCGATGAAATGAACTATGTGCCCAAGCATCGTTACGCGCGCGGCGACGAAATCTATGAGCACTGCCAGGCCATCGCCAAAAAATACAATCTGTATGAACTGGCCGTGTTCCAGACCACCATTACTGAGACAAGGTGGGATGCCGACGAAAGAATGTGGAACCTGAAAACCGATCGCGGCGATCATATGAAGGCGCGCTTTGTGATCTGCGCCAATGGCACCTTGTCCAAGCCAAAGCTGGCGCGCATCAAGGGCATGGAAACTTTCAAGGGGCATTCGTTTCACACCTCGCGCTGGGATTATGATTACACCGGCAATGATCTTTCAAAGCTTCAGGACAAGCGGGTCGGCATTATCGGCACCGGCGCCACCGCCGTGCAGGCCATTCCGGGTCTCGGCGCAAATGCCAAAGAGCTTTACGTTTTCCAGCGTACGCCGTCCTCCATTGATGTGCGCGATGACTGGGCGACCGATCCAAACTGGGCGCGCGCGCTAAAGCCCGGCTGGCAGTCCAAACGCCGCGCCGCCTATATGAAAGAGCCGACCATGACAGAGGAACAGCGCGCCGCTTACGCCGCAGTTTCGCGCGAGGAAAAAATCCGCAAGCAGGAAAATTCCAATATCGATCACATGATGCGCATTCACGCCCGCATCGATGAAGTGGTGCGCGACAAGAAAACCGCCGACGCGCTGAAGCCCTGGTACATGTTCATGTGCAAGCGCCCCTGCTTCCATGACGAATATCTGCCCACCTATAACCGCAAAAATGTGCATCTGATCGACACGCACGGCAAGGGCATTACCGAAATCACGGCAAAAGGCCCGGTGTTCGAAGGCAAGGAATATGCGCTTGACCTGCTGATCTACGCCACCGGGTTCGAGGTGCAGAAGACCGGCATCTATAACAAGATCATCGGCGAAGGCGGCCTCGATCTGAATGATTATTACGGCGAGGGTATTCGCACCCTGGTCGGCATTCACTCGCATGGCTATCCCAACATGTTCATCATGGGCGGCTATCAGGCGTCGTTTCAGTTCAACCTGACCGACATATTGAACACCCAGGGCGAACATATCGCCGAATGCATCGATTATTGCCGCAAGAACGGTTATCACGCCATGGATGTGACCGGGGACGCCGAAGAGTGGTGGGTACAGGAAGTTATTTCCCATCGCGGCAAAACCACCCGCAACCAGGATTGCACCCCCGGCTACTACAATTTCGAAGGCGAGGCTAACCGCCGCCAGGACGGCACCTATAATGGCGGCTTCGCCAAATACATCACCAAGATGGCGGAAGCGCGGGAGAAGATGGACAAGTACTTCAGCTTTACACGGAAGAATTAGCGGGGCGGCCAGACCATTTTCTGTTCGCACTAAATCAGACCCTCTTGTATCTCGTTGACCCCCTCCCCAACCCTCCCCCTTTCAGGGAGAGGGAGTGTCCCGACGCGCCTGCCTACATAAACAGGCTGGCAGCCCCAGTGTTCCCTTCCCTTGTAAAGGGGAGGGACAGGGAGGGGATCAGGAGCGGAGCGAAATAATCAATGATTTGCAAAAAAGCCAGACGCTTCAATCTGACCAGAAAATGCGCTACTTCACTTTGCTGCGAAAGCTTGACCGGTAAGCGGCGGGCGACGTGCCGACAATGCGCTTGAAAGAAACGCGGAATGTTTCGAGGGACGGGTACCCGCACTGATAGGCGATGTCACCCAGCGAGGCATCGGATGCTTCCAGCATCTCCTGCGCCCGAAACATGCGCTCGCGCTGTAGCCAGGTCATCGGCGTCACGCCAACGGTCTCGTTAAATCGCCGCAAAAATGTCCGCTCACTCATGGCTGCACGATCCGCCATTTGTGCAATCGTGATCGGTTCGGCGATTCGCAGGCGGATCCAATCCATGACAGCACTTACCGGCTGACCCGCATGTTCGTGGACGGGGGCTGGAATAAATTGCGTCTGTCCGCCTTCGCGATGCGGCGGCAGCACCAGCCGGCGCGCCACGATATTTGCAATCTTGCTGCCAAAATCGCGCCGCACCAGATGCAGGCAGGCGTCAATTCCGGCGGCGCTTCCCGCAGACGTGATCACATCGCCTTCATCCGCATAGAGAATGTTTTCTTCAGCCAGGATTGTGGGATATTGCCGCTTTAGGGCCGGGATATGGCGCCAATGGGTCGTCGCGCGTTTACCGTCCAGCAGGCCTGCGGCGGCCAGCACAAACACCCCCGAACAAATGGAAATGCATCTGGCGCCACGCTGTGCGGCAGCGCGCAATGCGGCAAGAAGCTTTTCAGGCGGGCGTTCGTGAGTATCGCGCCAGCCCGGCACAATAATCGTCCTGGCCTGCTTTAGCAGATCAAGCCCGGCGTCCGCCTCTACGACGATGCCACCCGTGGCGCGCACACGTCGGCTTTCCGCCGCCACTACGGCAAACTGATACCAGGGGAAGTCAAATTCTGGCCGTTTCAGGCCAAACACTTCCACCGCAATGCCAAACTCAAATGTGCACAGCCCGTCATAAGTGAGGGCGGCGACCAGACCGGGGGCGGGGTTAGGGGGTGTCGTCATTGGCGAGATCATACCATAGTTTGGCAATCCCGCCAATATCGAGATGGGTCATTAAACCCTACATTTGGGGAAGAGAAATCAAATGGAGAGAATTATGACCACACTTGTTACAGCCACACCTGCTGCTGCTTCTGATGAAGCGTTACGCCATTTCGAAGCCATGTTGCGGTTTGAGACCGATTGTTGGGACGTGCATGAAAGCCTGCGCGCGGATCACCCGGACTTCATTCTGGTGGATGTCCGGGGGCCGGATGCATTTTTAAAAGGCCATGTTCAGGGCGCGATCAATATTCCGCATGGCAAAATGATTGCGTCCATCATGGGCAAATATCCATCGGACAGGGTCTTTGTCGTCTATTGCGCAGGCCCGCATTGCAACGGGGCCAACAAGGCCGCCATCCGGCTGGCCAAGCTTGGTTTGCCGGTAAAAATGATGATTGGCGGCGTCACCGGCTGGCTGGATGAAGGTTTTACGCTTGTGACGGTGTGAGGCCGCGATGCCGCATCATGCACCGGCCGATCTGGCCATTCGCACCGCACAGCAGGCTGATTTGCCCTGCGTGATTGATCTGTGCGCAGAACATGCGGTGTTTGAGGGCGCCGAATTTAATCGGGTGGGACTTCAGGTGCGGCTGGCGCAGGCAATCACCGGTTCAACGCCTCGTCTGGTGGTTTTTCTGTTGGAAATCCAGGCTGTCCCGGTTGGATATGCCGCCATCACACGGGAATATTCCACCTGGCAGGCGAAGGAACATCTCCATATGGACTGTCTGTTTATTATTGAGTCCCAGCGCGGCAGGCATCTTGGCCACGCACTGTTCGATGCTGTGCGACAGCATGCGGTTGCAGCGGGCATAGATGAAGTGCAATGGCAAACACCGGACTGGAACCATAATGCGATCCGCTTCTATCATTCGCTCGGCGCTGCCAGTAAAGCCAAGCAGCGTTTCACGTTTGATTTACCAAAATAGCCCCATCCCCTGTGACGCCCATCTCACGCCCCGCCGATTGATATTGCACCGCAGCGCCCAATCCAATAGGTTCGGGCCAGCACACACTTAGCAAGCGAGACCCCCTATGGCATCGACGATCAACCGGCAAAACGCACTTATCTTTGTGATGGTCACCATGTCGACCAGCGATAATGTCATCGGCGACGATGAATTGCGCACCATTGGTGGCATTGTGGAAAGCCTGCCGATTTTTCACGATGTGGACCGTGATGCGCTGGTGGCGGCGGCGCAGGATTGCGTCAATATGCTGGAACCCGAAGACGGGCTGGATGCGGTGCTGGGACTGGTAAAAGAGGCGCTGTCGCCGGCGCTTCGCGAAACCGCCTATGCGCTGGCCTGCGAAGTGGCGGCCGCCGATGGCAAGCTGGAGCAGGAAGAATTGCGCCTGCTGGAAATGATCCGGGATGAGCTTGAGGTGGACCGGCTGCATGCCGCCGCCATTGAACGCGGCGTTCGGGCGCGTTACACCACCGCGTGAGCCCGGAGCCAACCGCTGCGCCCTCAGCAGCGCGCATTGTCGTTCTGGTTGGTGTTCTGTGCACCGCCTACATGATCAGCCAGTTTCTGCGTTCCAGCACCGGGGTGATTGCGCCGGATATTGCGCATGAACTGCGCCTGTCGCCGCAATCACTGGGGGTGTTGAGCGGTGCGTTTTTCTTTGCCTTTGCCGCGTCGCAAATTCCGGTCGGGCTGATGCTGGACCGCTATGGCGCGCGTGCGACCACAAGCCTGCTGATGGTGTTTGCGATTGCCGGATCGCTGCTGTTTGCGCACGCGCATTCGCTGTTCTGGCTCAGCGCCGGGCGCGTATTGATGGGCATTGGCTGTTCGTGCCTGTTGATGGGGCCGCTGATGATCTATACGCGCTGGTTTTCGCGGGCGCGCTTTGGCACGCTGTCGGGCATTCATATTGCGGCTGGTACGCTGGGCGCCATTACGGCGACGGCGCCGCTGGCGTGGATTGCGCTGTGGGTTGGCTGGCGCGGTGCGTTTACCGGAACGGCAGCGATTGCGGCGCTCATGGGCGCACTGGTGTGGCTGATTGCGCGCGATGCGCCGCCGGGGCAACACGCGCCGCATCAATTGCATGAAGGCGTGCGCGAAAGCCTGTGGCAAAGCCTGCTGGGGTTTGGCGCGGTGCTACGCAATCCCAGCCTGCCGCATTTGCTGCTGCTGCAATTTGTCGGGCTGGGATCTGCGGCCACGCTGCTGGGTCTGTGGGCCAGCCCCTATCTGCATGATGTGCATGGGCTGGATGGCCCGGCGCGCGGCAATGTGCTGCTGATAATGGCGGCCTGTTCGGCGGCGGGCATGCTGTTCTGGGGCCAGATGGATATCCGTTTTGACAGCTACAAAAAACCGGTGCTGCTGGGGGCGGGCCTCAGTACAACGATGCTGGTTATGCTGACGGTGCTGGGTACGCCCTCGCTGATGTCGGTGACCGCGATGTTTGCCCTGATCGGGTTTTGCAACGGCTATGCGGCAGTAGCGATTGCGCATGGGCGGGCGATTTTTCCGGATCATCTGGTCGGGCGCGGCATATCGCTGCTGAATATGGGCGGGATGGCGGGCGCGGGCACAATGCAATATATTGCAGGCGTGATTGTCGGCCAGTTCGCCGCCCCCGGAACGCCAGCGCCGATCAGCGCCTATCGCACCCTGTTCGGTTTTCTGGCGGTGGCGTTGGTGATTGCGCTACTGTTTTATCGCCGGATTGCGGATATCCGGCCGGGTCACCATGAAATGAATGAGAAACAGGCATGACCGGTGTTGAAATCGGATTTATGGCGGCGGGGCTGGGCGGGCTGATCAGCTTTCTGTCACCCTGTGTGCTGCCGCTGGTTCCGGCCTATCTGTGCTTTGTCGCGGGCGTCTCGTTTGACCGGCTGACCGAGGGTGCGCGCGAAAGCCCCGAACTGCGCCGTCAGGTGATGGCGGGTGCGGTGGCCTTTGTGCTGGGTTTCAGCACGGTATTTATAGCGCTGGGCGCATCGGCCTCGGCAATCAGCGCGCTGCTGATCGGGCACCTGGATGTGCTTGGAAAGATTGCCGGCGTCGTGATTGTGCTGTTCGGCCTGCATATGGCGGGGCTGTTGCGCATTCCCTGGCTGAACCGCGAGGCGCGCTTTGCCCCGGATCAGCGCGGCGGCGGATTGCTGGGGGCCTATATTGTCGGGCTGGCGTTTGCGTTTGGCTGGACGCCGTGCATCGGGCCGATTCTGGGCGCCATACTGGCGGTCGCCGCCAGCCAGGACACCCTGGCCAGCGGTGTGGCCCTGCTGGCGGCGTATTCGCTGGGTCTGGGCATACCGTTTTTGCTGGCGGCCTGGGGGGTGCGGGGCTTTATGGGCTTTATGCAGCGCTTTCGCCGCCATCTGCACACGGTTGAACTGGTCTCGGGCGGGCTGCTGATTGTGACCGGCGTGATGATTTTCTTCGGCTCGCTGCAATCTTTCAGCTATTTATTACTGGAACTGTTTCCCATCCTTGGAACCATTGGATAGAGCATGACTGACCGCGCCCGACTACATAGCCTTATTGCCGCAAAATCATTCGGACAGGGGGTGGAAATCACGCTCGCCTCCGGCAAGAAAAGCAATTTCTACTTCAACATGAAACCCACCATGCTGGACCCGGAAGGCGCGGCGCTGATCGGCGGGCTGATGCTGGATCAGCTTGGCGGGTTGAGGCCCGATCTGGTTGGCGGACTGGAACTGGGGGCGATCCCCATCGCCTGCGCCGTGTCGCTGCTCAGCCATGTGCGCGCCATGCCGATCCCGGCTTTTATCGTGCGCAAACAGGCCAAGGAACATGGCGCTAAACAGCGCATCGAAGGCTTTGCGCCTGGCACTGGCCTTGCGGGCAAAAACATTCTGATGGTGGAAGATGTGACCACCACCGGCGGCTCGATCCTGGACGCCATTGCCGTGGTGCGCGCGCAAGGCGGCATCGTGACGCGCGCCATCACCGTCGTTGACCGGCTCGAAGGCGCAGGCGCGGCGTTAAACGCGGCGGGCGTAGAACTGACGGCACTGTTCACGGCAAGGGATTTTCTAAAAGCATAGGGAAAACACCATGGTTGTCGAAAGCAGGAAGATCGGCCCCAATCGTTACCGCGAAATTGCGGGGCGCGATTATGAGGATTTTACCATTGGCGATGTGTATGAGCATCGCCCCGGGCGCACCATTACGGAAAGCGATAATACCTGGTTTACACTGTTGACCATGAACACCCATCCGCTGCATTTTGACGCGGCCTTTGCGGCGCAGAGCGAGTTTGGCAAACAGGTTGTGGTCAGCACACTGACTTTATCGATTGTGGTGGGCATGAGCGTGTCGGATGTCAGCCAGAAGGCCATCGCCAATATGGGCTGGACCAATATTGAAATGCCAGCACCGGTGTTTGTCGGCGACACCATTTATGCAGAGTCAGAAGTGATCAATAAGCGCCCCTCCAAATCGCGGCCCAATCAGGGGCTGGTCAGTGTACGCACCACTGGTAAAAAAGCCGACGGCACGGTGTTCATGACATTCGAGCGTACCGTGCTGATCCCCAAACGCGGCCATGCGGTCGATGAACCGCCTGCATGGCAAGGAGAGTAAAACGTGAATAATCAGATTACGGATGAACAGGAAAATGTCATTCTGGATGCGGTCGACCGGTTTCTGGAGCGCGATGTAAAACCCTATGCGCATGCGCTGGAACAGGCGGATGAATATCCCCATGAAATTGTCGAAAAAATGAAGGCGTTGGGCCTGTTCGGCGCGACCATTGCGGCGGAATATGGCGGGCTGGGGCTGGGCGCGCGCACCTATGCGCAGATTGTCGAGCGCGTTTCCACCGTGTGGATGTCGGTGTCCGGCATTTTCAATTCGCATCTGATCATGGCCGCCGCCGTGCAACGCTTTGGCACTGAGGAACAAAAGCAGCGTTTTCTGCCGCGTTTTGCGACGGGTGAATTGCGCGGCGGCATCGCGCTGACGGAACCCGATGCAGGCACCGATTTGCAGGGCATCCGCACGCACGCGGTGCGCAAGGGCGATCACTATGTGATCAATGGCGCAAAAACCTGGATCAGTAATTCTATTCAGGGTCAGGTTCTGGCGGTGCTGGTGAAGACCGAAAAACGCAGCGAACCGCGCCACAAAGGCATGAGCCTGTTGCTGACCGAAAAGGGCAAGGGATTTTCCGTTACGCGCAAGCTGGAAAAAATCGGCTATCGCGGCATCGACACCGGCGAATTGCTGTTCGAAGACCATGAAGTACCCGCCGAAAATCTGATCGGCGGGGTTGAGGGGCGCGGGTTGAACCAAATTCTTGGTGGGCTGGAGCTGGGCCGCATCAATGTGGCGGCGCGCGGCGTGGGCATTGCCCGCGCCAGCCTGAATGACGCGGTGGCCTATTCACAAATCCGCAAAACCTTTGGCGTGCCGATCTGCGAACATCAGGCGATCCAGATCAAACTGGCGGACATGGCGACCAATGTCGAGGCGGCAAAGCTGCTGGTCCGCTCAGCGGCCCAAAAATATGATCTGGGCGAGCGCTGCGACATGGAAGCGGGCATGGCCAAGCTGTTCGCATCCGAGGCCGCGCTGACCAATTCGCTGGAATGCATGCGCATTCACGGCGCCTACGGCTATTCGCGCGAGTTCAATGTGGAACGCTATTACCGCGACGCGCCGCTGTTGGCCATCGGCGAAGGCACCAATGAATTACAGCGCCAGATCATTGCCCGCGCCCTGATCGCTCGCAATCCGGCATGACCCTGCCGGGCCTGCCATTGCAGGGTGTGCGCGTACTGGCGGTGGAGCAGTATGGCGCAGGCCCCTTTGGCACCATGTGTCTGGCCGACCAGGGCGCCGAGGTCATCAAGATTGAAAATCCCAATGATGGCGGCGATATGGCGCGACATGTTGGCCCGCATTTTTTTGGTCCCGGCGACAGCCAGTTTTTTCACAGCTTCAATCGCAATAAAAAAAGCCTGACGCTGGATTTAAGCCGTGATGAAGGGCGCGCGATTTTTCGCCAACTGGCGGCAACATCACATGCAGTGGCGTGCAATCTGCGCGGTGATGTGCATGCCAAACTGGGGCTGACCCATGACGCGTTGAAAGACGTCAACCCGGCCATTGTCTGCGCGCATCTCAGCGCCTATGGCCGCACCGGTCCACGCGCCGACTGGCCGGGATTTGATTATCTGATGCAGGCAGAAGCGGGCTATCTGACCCTGACCGGTGAACCCGATGGTCCGCCCGCGCGCGCCGGGCTTTCGATCATCGACATGATGACCGGGCTGGCCATGTCGTACGGGCTGGTGGCGGCGCTACATGCGGTGCGCGAAACCGGCATGGGCCGCGATATTGATGTCAGCCTGTTTGATCTGGCGCTGCATAATCTGTCTTATCTTGCCACCTGGTATCTGGTCGCGGGCGATGTGCAAAAGCGCCTGCCGCGTTCCGCACATCCCTCCATGACACCGTGCCAGCTTTATCCAACCCGGGATGGCTGGATATTCATCATGTGCAACAAGGAAAAATTCTGGCTATTGCTGTGTGAACTGCTTGGAAAAACGCAATGGCCTGCCGATCCGCGCTTTTTGAATGCGGGCCAACGGCTGGCCAACCGGGATATGCTGAATATTCTGCTTGACGATATTTTCCGTACACAGACTACATCTGAGTGGCTGGCGCATTTTAATGGCCGGATACCCTCTGCGCCGATTTACGATGTAGGCCAGGCGCTGGAAAATCCATTCGTGGCGGCCATTGACGGCATTCATAACTACACGCATGCCAATGGGGATGCGTATCGCATGGTCGCGCCGCCCATTCGCACACAGGGCGTCGATGCGCCGCGTAATGCCGCCCCGGCACTGGGCGCAGATACGGATACGCTGTTGCGCGACATTGGAATCGGGGACGCGGACATTGCCGGATTGCGGGCGCGCAAGATTATCTAGCGCGCTGATCTTCTATTGCTTGCTGTTTTTGGCAAGACGTTCAAGCTGTTCCTGCATGGCGTCGATGCGGGCGCGCAGTTCGGACACTTCTTCATTTCCGGATGCGGGGGCATTGCTGTGATCCTTGCCGGCGGGGGCTTTGCCAACTGGAAAAGGAACAAAACTTTGCATGGCTTTTTCCATGAGCGCCATGTTCTGTTTGGCGATGTCTTCAAACGGTTTCAGTCCGGGCACCTTGCTCAGGACACCGGTAAATTTTTCGCGGATGGTTTCCTGATTTTTCTGGAAATTTTCCATCACGGTTTCCAGATAGTTCGGCACAAAGGGCTGCATGGCGTTGCCATACATGCCGATTAGCTGGCGCAGGAAATTAACCGGCAGCAGGGTTTGCCCGCCCTTGCTTTCTTCTTCAAATATGATCTGGGTTAGTACAGAGCGGGTAATATCTTCACCCGTTTTTGCGTCAAAGACTGCGAAATTCTGTCTGGCCTTCACCATTTCGCTAAGCTGTTCCAGCGTCACATAGCGGCTGGTGGCGGTATTGTACAATCGCCGGTTGGCGTATTTCTTGATGACGATCTGTTCGCCCTCTTTGGGTGTTTCTGCTTCCGGCACGTCATAAATCCTTATGCTGAACTGCTAAGAGGGTGGCGGTTTTCGCGCCCCTGCATTATATTATGGCATATTGTCGCCCTGTTATGCTGCAATGCGCAAGAGCAGTCTTCAGGTAAACCGCTTAAGATATACCCAACAAAAGGATCCCCCATGACCGAAGTCGTTATCGTTGGCGCAGCGCGCACCCCGGTTGGCTCATTTAATGGCACTTTGAGCGCCCTTCCGGCCCATGAACTGGGGCAAATCGTGATTGGCGCGGCACTGGACCGGGCCGGAATTGGCCGTGACGAGGTGACCGAGGTGATTATGGGCCAGATCCTGAGCGCGGGCGAAGGCCAGAACCCGGCCCGTCAGGCGTCCATTGGCGCGGGTATTCCGGTACAGGCCCCGGCATGGGGGGTGAACCAGCTTTGTGGTTCGGGCCTGCGTTCGGTGGCACTGGGCTTTCAGGCCATTATGAATGGCGACAGCAATATTGTGGTGGCCGGTGGTCAGGAAAGCATGAGCCAGGCTCCGCACGTCATTCATCTGCGCAACGGCACCAAAATGGGCCAAGCCGAGATGATCGACAGCATGATTAAAGACGGCCTGTGGGACGCCTTTAATGGCTATCACATGGGCAATACGGCCGAGAATGTGGCCGAGCAATGGCAGATTACCCGCGAACAGCAGGACGCCTTTGCGGTTGCATCGCAAAACAAGGCCGAAGCAGCGCAGAAAGCCGGTCGTTTCAAGGATGAAATTGTTCCCGTGGTGATCAAGACCCGCAAGGGTGAAACCACCGTTTCTGACGATGAATTTATCCGTCATGGTGTGAGCATTGATGATCTGAAAGGCCTGCGTCCGGCATTTCAGCCCAATGGCGGCACGGTAACGGCGGGCAATGCCAGCGGTATCAATGATGGCGCGGCGGCTGTCACGCTGATGCGCCGCGATGAAGCAGAAAAGCGCGGCATCAAGCCGCTGGCCCGCATCGTGTCCTGGGCGCAGTCGGGGGTTGACCCAAAGGTCATGGGATCGGGCCCGATCCCGGCTGCCAAGGCGGCACTGGCCAAGGCGGGCTGGTCCGTCAATGATCTGGATCTGGTCGAGGCCAATGAGGCCTTTGCGGCACAGGCCTGCGCTGTAAACAAGGAGCTGGGCTGGAATCTGGACAAGGTTAACGTAAATGGCGGGGCCATCGCCATTGGCCATCCGATTGGCGCGTCAGGCGCGCGGGTGCTGGTAACACTGTTGTATGAAATGCAGCGCCGCGATGCAAAAAAAGGTCTTGCTACGTTGTGTATTGGCGGCGGTATGGGTATTGCCATGTGCCTTGCGCGCGATTAAATAAAGGCCGTAACCACAAATTTACGTCCCCGGAATAAGTTTCGGGGACGTTTGGTTTTTCTGGCGTAACAGTTTCACTCTCAACCAAACAATTTTATGGGGCATACGATGACACGTGTGGCATTGGTCACTGGCGGAACGCGCGGAATTGGCGCTGCGATTTCTATCGCATTGAAAAATGCAGGATTTAAGGTCGCCGCAAATTATGGTGGCAATGATGCCGCTGCAAATGCGTTTAAGGATGAAACCGGGATCGCGGTTTACAAATGGGATGTATGTGATTTTGATTCCTGTGGTGCGGGTATCGCCAGGGTAGAGGCTGAACTGGGCCCGATAGATGTGCTGGTGAATAATGCGGGCATCACCCGCGATGCGACACTGCACCGCATGACCAAGGAAAAATGGCGCGAGGTGATTTCCACCGATCTGGATAGCGTGTTCAACATGTGCCGTCATGTGATCGAGGGCATGCGCACGCGCAATTACGGCCGCATCATCAGCATCTCGTCGATTAATGGACAAAAGGGCCAGGTTGGCCAGACCAATTATTCCGCCGCCAAAGCGGGCGTCATCGGCTTTACCAAGGCGCTGGCGCAGGAAAATGCCTCAAAGGGCATCACGGTCAATGTGGTGTGCCCCGGCTATATCAATACCGACATGATGAAAGACCTGCGCCCCGATGTGCTGAAAGGCATTATCGACACCATTCCTACGGGTCGCCTGGGGGCGCCGGAAGAAATCGCAGATGGCGTACTGTATCTGGCGGCGGAACAGGCCGGATTTATCACCGGCGCGACACTGACGATTAATGGCGCGCAGTACATAGCGGGTTAATTAACCATACGAAACATAATCTGGCAGGCATGTCGCAATGTCAGCCGGATTATGATGTGTGCATGTGATGTAAATCACAATATGGGGCCACAAATAGATCAAAAATCCAGTATTTGAGCCCAAATTCAGGGCCGCACTTATTTTCTTTTAATTAATTTATAGGATAGTGGGTGGGCATGAACCACCCATCTGTCATAAATGAAACGGCTGAAGCCCGCCGTGAGCAGTTAGCCATTGCAGCGCAGTTGATTAACGGCGCTGTTAATCCGCTGTGGAGTCTGGGGCGTTATTCCGTACTGGGCTGGCGCGCGCGAGATGTCGGCATTGAGATTGCCACGATGGCGACGGCCCAATTGCTGAAACTCTCAAAAACCTCTGATGAATATACCAATGGCGCGCGCCAGATGGACACCAGGCGATACCAGGAAATGTGTGACATTCCAGGTGTGCAATCCGCACTGATCACACTGCCCGATGCCATCGGATCCGGACCGGGGCTGGTGCCCCCCAGCCTGGTGAATTCGGTGATCGCCCGTTATTCAGTTACCAAGACAGCGCACCGCGCAGTTGGCCTGTTTGACATAGTCGGTTTTTCAAAAAATGATCCGCTTGAACAGGTAGCCCAACTCAGTTCGCTAGAATATTCCATCAACATTGCGCACAAGCGTCTTAGCGATGCGGGGATCCAGATAAATCTGGCCCGCTCTACCACGGGTGACGGCTTTTATGTATGGAACCGCAACACGGGGCTGATAGCCGATCTCGCCAACTATCTGCTGGTCATGCTGGCGCTGGCGGATAATGCGACGGCGCGGCTGCGTTATGGCCCAGACATGGCGCCATTACTGCGCGTCTGCTTTTCGCTGGGATCGCATTATTCCTATTATCAGGTGGAAGGACTTAACCCGCGCGGCTATGACTATATTGTGGGCGAAGTAACGATTTCGCTGGCGCGGATGATTGACCGCTGTATGCCGGAACAAATTCTTATTGGTGAATTTGAACGTCCCATGCAGCAGCGCGGCAAGATGCTGAACACGCCTGGTTTCGTGCAGCAGGCAGCCGATTTGCTAAAAAATTTCAAGGGCATGAAGCTGTCAGGCGGGAACATTCAACAATGCGCCTGTTATCTGACCGGCGAACAGGTCGGACAGGGCTTCTTCAATATTTTGCGCTTTGAGATCAAGGACAAACACGGCTTTCTGCATCATGCCTATAATCAGAAAATGAATCTTGTGCTGGCCCCGCAAGAAAAAGGCGCGGCTGCAACGAATATTTTCCTTGGCAGGC